>NZ_LR134263.1:310906-621813 GCF_900636325.1 Staphylococcus delphini | reverse complement strand
CAGCTTTCTTTAACAAGCCGACGTAACAACGGATAAACCGTACCTTCAGCAATCATCATATGCTTAGAAATATTTTGTACGAGTGAGTAGCCATACTGCGGCTCCTTTTTAATAATCAACAGTACAATCATTTCTAACGCACCTTTTTTGAATTGGATGTTCATTGTTGCACCTCCATGAATACATTAATCAGTACTAATCAATGTATAATACTCAAATATAAAATAGCACACACTATTATACATTGCAAGGTACTGTGTTAAATTCTTTCGTATGTCTATTGTCCTCTACTTAAAACTAAATAAAAATGCGTACCAGGGGCTTTTATCACCTTGATACGCTTTCAAATGAATTTTAAACTGTTTTGACATTAATCGGCTCATGTTCGCCATTTGAGTCAATATCATGTGCAATCGTTTCATCTTCAGTCTCTAAAAACAATGTAAAATGTTTCCCTTGCTGTCCGACTAAATGTGCCGGAATAACTAAATGGTAACTACTGTCGATGTCCATTAACCCTTTAGCGAATGTGACGTGCTGCTCGTTTTGTAATAAATAGCTGATTAACGGGGCGCCTTCGATATCTTGAATTTGAATACGTACACTTATATCGCCACGTGCATTTTGGCTCACATCGACAGAATAATCTACAATTCGATCGTTTGCCCTTTCAAGTACGTACATATCGTTAAACAGGTTTTGTTGGGGGGACATCATCGTTTCTGTGGGCACCAGTTCAATGACATTCATTTCACCATGAATAGCATGTGTGATATCAAACTCGATATGCCCTTCATTGCCTTCTACCGTTCCAACAACACTTTGATTGATATAAATCATAAAAGATTGCCGTATCCCTTCAACATTTAAATGATAATCTTTACTGTCATCAAAATCTTCTATCATAAAAGAACGTACAATGTGCAAATCCGACATTTCATTTTTATCCGTTAATGGATGCATGATGCCAGTTTCAGTTTCATAGTGCCATTGTTGATTTAAAGGGGTTACTGCATGACTTAAAAATTTGATATATGGAATCGCAAATACATGACGGCTCATGTACGGAATATAACGCGTTCTTTTCGTTAATTGGTATTGATTAATTCGCATTTCTATCTTTTTCAAATGCTGGTTCATCTCATCACCTCAGTATTAAAATATATATTTTTTTGTGTTTTTAATTTAACACTTTAGACCACAAGATAATATATACCAATCGTCACTGTATATGTTAAAATGTTTCCATATTTAAAGTTATCGGGGTGGGATAAATGCAATTACTCTGGAAGATGTTTAAAAAGAATCAATTCGAAGCCAATATTGATGAATGTGGGATTGAAATTGGAACGCCTCAAGGGGGTTATCAATATGAGGTGACCAAACCAGCAGTGCTCCATGTGGTTATGTCTGGCACGGGTACACTCACATACAATCAAAAAAAGTATACATTGAAACCGGGTGACCTCTTCTTACTTTGTCGCGGCATGAACGTACACTATGAATCCACTTTGGACGAGCCGTGGACATATTATTGGGTGGGTTTTAGCGGAAAACTCGTTTTTGATTATTTAAACCGTACGTCTTTATATGAAACACGCGTCATTCAAAATCAACCAACGAACGCCATTCGCCAAATCATATATCGGATGTGTCACCGTTCCATTGAATACGCCACAGAAAGCTCTGATGATATTCAACATATGCGCGATTTATACGAACTCCTATATGAACTGCATCAACATTTTCCCAAACCGTTTCATGTCGTTAAAAATGAAAAATATTCTAACGTCAGAGAAGCGATTCGTTATATGAATGACAATTATATGCATGCGATTTCGATTAATGATGTCGCCAAACACGTCAATGTCAGCCGTAGCTATCTATATAAAATGTTTATAAAGCACATCGATCAATCCCCGCAACATTATTTAATTCACATTCGGATGTATCACGCATCACAATTATTCAAGGAAACAGATTTGCAAAGCCAGGAAATTGCAGATCGTGTGGGTTATAAAGACCCATTGCTATTTTCGAGAGCATTTAAAAAACATTTTGGTGTCACGGCGACCCAATATCGCGAAGAACATCAGTAAAGCATTGAAAGTACATGGAACACTCAAAAATGGTGATACAACCCAATTATCAACTACTTACTATTTAAAGGCATATATCCACCAATTCCGAACAATCACACTCGATTTTATTTTTATATAGATTTTTGTCTTTAAAAAAAGTATAATAGTTTAGTATGGGATTGAAAGCCCTTTCTATTTTACTAACTCAAAGGGGGGAGTGTAACAATGTTAGAGCTCAACAGTATTACAACATTGTTTCTTGCCTGTCTATTATTAATTGTGGGGCAAGCTATTGTAAATAAAGTAGAAATATTTAATCGTCTCAGTATTCCATCTCCCGTCATAGGTGGACTTATATTTGCGATTATCTCTGCAATATTAACTTCTACTGGGGTATTACACATCAAAATCGATGGCAAATTTTTCCAAGACTTTTTTATGTTAGCCTTTTTCACAACAATTGGTTTAGGGGCATCATTTAAATTATTAAAACTCGGTGGTAAAGTGTTAATCGTCTACTGGGTGCTCTGTGGTGTGTTAGCGACATTCCAAAACGTCATTGGTGTATCCATGGCAAAAGTGTTAAACATTGATCCGTTATTAGGTTTAACAGCAGGTGCCATGTCAATGGAAGGTGGACACGGGAATGCAGCGGCATACGGTCAAACGATCCAAGATTTCGGTATTGATTCAGCTGTGACAGCCGCACTTGCAGCAGCGACACTAGGTCTTGTAGCAGGTGGCCTATTAGGTGGACCAGTCGTACGTTACTTAATTAAAAAGCATGACTTAACACCAAGTAATCCAGAATCATTTCAAAAAGATTATTCAAATGTAGAGATTAACCGACGTCTCCATAAACACTTTACTGTGAATGAAGTGTTTTTTATTCAAGCGACAGTCATATTATTCTGTATGGGACTCGGCTCATATTTAGGTCAATTGTTCAGTGATTGGTCAGGATTCAATATTCCATTATATGTTGCTTCAATGTTTATTGCGGTAATTATTCGAAACATTTCAGAATTTGCAAATCTTTACTTAATCGACTTAAAACTTACAAATCAAATTGGCGATATTTCATTAAGTATTTTCTTATCACTTGCATTGATGAGTATTAAGTTAACGGAAGTATACAACCTAGCATTACCACTGATTGTGATCGTGATTTGTCAAATTATTTTCGTCGCACTATTCTCTATTTTCATCGTCTTCCGCTTGCTCGGTAAAAACTATGATGCAGCCGTGATGATCGGTGGTTTCATCGGACACGGACTTGGTGCGACACCGAATGCGATGGCCAATTTAGATGCCATTACGAAAAAGTTTGGTAATTCACCACGTGCCTATTTGGTCGTTCCAATTGTGGGCGCATTCTTAGTCGATTTACTTGGATTCCCAATTATTACGACATTCATTAACATCTTTAAACCATAAAAAAAGAGGTGCGCTTCACGCGCACCTCTTTTTTTATTATGCTTCTTGACGGCGGATTTCCCAACCGTACGGATCAGACAACTGTGACCAGTCGGCATCAATTTCTTGACTGTTCAATAAGCATTCATCTAATTCGGCAGTAATCGCTGCTTCATCTAAATCAATTCCAATAATGACGAGTTGCGTATGGCGGTCACCATATTCAGGGTCCCAATCCGCACGCACATCCGGTCTTTCTTGCAAAATGGCCGCACGTTCAGCTTTTGGCATGCTGGCTACCCAAAATGTCACAGGATGAATATCGACAGCCGTTCCTGCTTGAGAAACAAGACACGCAACATCATTGTATTGTGCTAACCAAGCAATTCCTTTCGCACGGACAATGGATTCAGACATATTTTCAAGAAAAGCGTTAAAGCGTTCTGCGTGAAATGGCAAACGTCTGCGATAAACAAATGACGAAATACCATATTCTTCAGTTTCAGGAGTATGTGTCGCATGTCCACCTGCTTCAAGTTCTTGTAACCACCCCGCTGATTGACTCGCCGCTTCAAAATTAAAGCGCCCTGTTTCTAATACTTCATCAATGTTCACTTCTGCATTGACCGTGCGGATAAACTTCGCAGTCGGTTGTAATTTACGCAACATCGCTTCTAAACGATTCGCCTCTTCTTCACTCACTAAGTCGATTTTGTTCAAGATGAGCACATCACAAAATTCAATTTGATCAATGAGTAAATCTGCAATCGTACGTTCGTCATCTTCACCCACCGCTTGATCTCGATCTAACAACATGTCTCCAGATTGATAGTCTTTAATAAATCGGTTTGCATCGACAACGGTTACCATCGTGTCGAGACGACAAATTTCCGTTAAATCAATCCCTAGCGCTTCGTCCACGTAAGAAAATGTTTGCGCTACAGGAACCGGTTCAGAAATCCCTGTCGATTCAATAACGATTTGATCAATGCCGCCACGCTTAACGATACGTTCAACCTCTTTTAATAAATCATCGCGCAATGTACAACAAATACAACCGTTCGAAAGTTCAACGAGTTTTTCATCTGTACGCGAAAGGCCCCCTCCTTCAGCGACAAGATCTTTATCAATATTTACCTCACTCATATCGTTCACAATGACAGCAATTCTTCTTCCCTCGCGATTGTTTAAAATATGATTCAGCAAAGTCGTCTTACCTGATCCTAAATACCCACTTAATACCGTTACTGGGATTTTCCCCATATATAGCCCTCCTCAATTCATCACAAATCGTAATGATTACGTTTTACAGTATATAATAAATCCTTCCATCAACGCAATGAAAATTTAAAATGATTTTTGGACTGGCCTGTTAACTGCATTAAAAAGGAACAGATGACGGCGTGATGACACCCTCATGCGTTCCTAAGTTCGATTACAATTGACGCTGTTGTATCCAGTTTTTTAAATACGGATCAAACACAATCGCGGCTTGACGTAATTCTGTAATATTTTTGGCATTCAATAAAGTCATAATGTAAGCCATTTGTGTTTTAAAATCTTCTACATATTCAATCGTCGCTTCCACGCCCACTTCATGAAGCATCTTTAAAATCGGCCGTGACATGCCCACCGCTTCTGCACCTAAACGTAATGCTTTAATCGCATCAAGTGGGTGACGTACCCCTCCACTTGCGAGTACATGAACGCGACTGCTTAAATTTCGGGCTTCTAATAATGAAACGACTGTCGATTGCCCCCAGTCTTTCAAATAATCCATATCTTTAAATTGACGACGTTCATTTTCTATTGAGATAAAGTTCGTGCCACCGTGACCACTAATGTCAACAAAAGAGACGCCTACATCGATAAGTTGTTGTATCGTGTCATAGCTCATCCCAAAGCCCACTTCTTTCACAATGACAGGCACCTTGACGCCTTTAACAATTTCACTGATTCGCGATAACCAATGTTTGAATTGTCGATTCCCTTCTGGCATGACTAGCTCTTGTGGTGCGTTAACATGAATTTGTAGCGCATTGGCTTGAATCATCTCAATCGCTGCTTGTGCTTCTTCTAACGCCACGTCCGCACTGACATTCGCCCAAATTTGACCCTCTGGATATTGTTCACGAGCCACTGCATAAGAATGTCGTACAGCTGGATTTTTTAACGCGGCATGCATACTCCCTACAGCCATTGGAATTTGTGTAGCTTTAGCGACTTGAGCCAATTGTTCATTCGTTTTTGCCGTCCATTCAGAACCACCTGTCATCGCATTAATATAGAGGACGTGTGACATTTGGAGCGCTTTAAAGTTAGGCAACAGCGTCACCTCTTCTACATCCATTTCAGGTATTGCATGATGAACAAATTGAATGCGATCAAAATCGGATTGTAGCGTATCACTTTGCGCGAGTGCTAATCGTACATGTTCATTTTTTCTTTGTTCTCTTTTATTCGTCATTACCTTTAAAACCCCTCATCATTGGTTGATTAATTTGACTATATCATATTCAGTGCCGACATAAAGTATTTTCTTGAAATCAACATATTGTAAACGTCAAATATGGAAATGTCACACTGTTTCACCTCTTCAACTTTTTGCGGTATACTGATGAACAAATAAAACAAAGAGGTGTCCTTATGTTAACTTACCCTTTTTTTGATACCTATCGCGTTGAAAATGATTGGATTGATCGCAATGGTCATATGAATGATGCTGTTTATGCAAGACTTTTCAGTTTAGCCATCGATCATTTTCATGATGCCATAGGTTTAACGACAGCAGAACGCGACCGTCGAAACTACACTGTTTTCACTTTAGAAACGCATATTACGTACCTTAAAGAACTAAAGCGCGATACACCCTTTCACATTAAAGTCCAAATTTATGATTTTGATGTCAAACGCACACATTTCTTTTTAGAGCTGATTCACCAAGAAACAGAAACTGTCATGGCCACTGCAGAAACGATGATGATGGGCATGGACCGAAATACAGAACGTCCAGCAGTATTTCCTGACGATATTTTTCACGCGATACAACACTATACTAACGCACAAGGAACGATTCAGTGGCCAAAACAATTGGGACATCGAATCGGCATTCCTCGCGCATAAATTCAAAAAACACTACAAGTCCTCGTCACAGCTTGTAGTGTTTTGTCATGTGATTCAATTATGCGTCTGTTGCGCCACGTTTAATCATCTCTGCTTTAGTGACAATTGGATATTTCTTAAAGACAATAGAGCCGATATAGCCCCAAATGAGTCCAATAATTCCCATGATGACACCATACACGACAACAGTCACCCAAGAATTAAAACCAAACATTACGATAAACCCGGCAATCGGAGTCGCTGTCCCAGTCGCATCGTTAATCAAACCGGAAAGCGCAATGACAAGACCTGCCGTCGCACCTCCAAAAAAGTTCGTAATATAAATTGGAATCGGATTGGCCGAAACGATATCGGCTTGTGATAACGGTTCAATACTCACTGAAATCGTCGCTTTACGGTCACCTAATTTTAAACGGTGGAAAAGTGTGCCGTTCATAAACGCAGAACTAAACGCAGCCATCGCACCAATAGCCATTGGCACCCCTGTTAAACCGAGCAGTGCTGTCAATGCCATCGAACTCAGTGGCGCTGTACCAACAACGGTAATGATACCACCTAAAATAATCCCCATAATGACCGGGCTTGTATCTGTCGAACTTTGAATAATGTCACCAATTCTAACGAGTGTATTGTTGACAACAGGTGTTAAAGCAACCGCAATCGCTCTTGATAATGGTGCAACGATTAACACAGCAACAATAAGATCCACACCGTCTGGCACGTATTTCTCAGTATATTTCATTAAATAACCGATGAGATAACCCGCAAAAAATCCTGGTAATAAATCCATTCCCCCACAAGCTGCCGCAATCACTAAGGCGTAAACGGGCGAAACACCAATGGCTAAAGCCGTCAGACCCGCTGCGGCAACACCACCTAAGTCACCCGCTGCAGCACCCACTTGTTCTAAAAAGTCATTGTGGAACACGCGGCCACCGACGTATTTATTAAAGGCTTCAACTAAAAATGTCGCAATCGCTGCATTCGCAAGTGCTCCCATTGCGCGCATACCATTAGGTGCTTTATATGTAAATAATGTGAAAATGACGAGTACTAAAACTAAAAATGCTGTACCGATAAGTAAGTCCATGATGCCCCCCTCTTGTTATTCGAAAAAGGCCCCTTGTTTATCATTTCAATTTCTGAATAACTGTGTAATTTTTATAGTTTGTTTTTTTATGTATTTCATTTTACTAAAGTTTTATGTTTTTTGCACGCCGGTTTGATTTTGAACTTTTTTAAAATGAATCGTCATGTTCGATTGACTGACCGTCATTTCATTTTTTGTAAACAATAGTCTCCATTTTTCACACTCAATCAAGCGAACTATACGAATCACTTTAAGGGCAGCAATGGATATAAAACAATAAAATGTTATAAAAATAATGCCATCATCCTTTAGCATATTTTAAAACAAATCAAAAAGGCACACCCAATCAATCATTTGAGAGTACCCTTTGTTCATACGTATTTATTTTCCTTTTCACATCAGCGTCATGATAAACAAAACTGAATCAAAAACTCATGATGCATATTGGTTTAATAAATCAGTCATAACATGCCTTTAGATTGCCAAAAACCGTGCAAGACTCCTGAGGGAATGCATTAAAGGCAACATAACAGCATTTAACTTTAAAAGTGCCTATCGTTTAACGCAGTAGCTGTCTGGGATTGGAACATAGAAAATTTTTGATGCTATATTTTAGTTAAACTTGCCCTCCCTGTGATTTGTGGTTTTTGATTGCCTTCATGGCTGCGCTTTCCCAGGGGCTGATCCCCTGGGAACGCGAGGACATGTTCAGTAATTTGAAACCCATCACGAATCAATCGTTTTTCGAATCTGCTTCAACACTTTCCTCGACTCTACAATGGGATACAACGGAAAGGCTGTCACCATATCGCGATACTCATAAAAATGAATCGGCTGTTGTTCCGCTTCAAAATAATCCGCTAACTTTCGCATATCAGGATAAAACACTTCGCACGTGCCTCCAAACATGTACACAGGTGGCAATCCTCTCACAGGTCCATACATCGGTGAAATACGTGGGTTTTTACGCTCCAAATCATCGGCCCACACTTTAGCAATCGACTGTAAACTGAAAATATTTTGAATCGGATCTTTTTTCTGCACTTGTTCAGTGATTTCCGGATTGGATAGCGAAATATCTAACCATGGCGAAATGAGATAAAGTTTTCCAGGCAGTGGCAATTCTTCTTGTTCCATTAATTTTTGGGCAAAACTAAGCGCCATATTTCCGCCTGAAGCATCCCCCATAATGACGATATTTTCAGGTTCTGTTTCTTTTAATAAGCGACGATAAGCTTGCTCGATCGCCTCGTGGGTTTCACGATATGTAAATTCAGGCGCCTTAGGATAAATCGGCAGCACAATTTCGTGTAACGTTTCATACGCCAACTTATCCATAAATCGCCAATGAAAAACAGAGGGTTGAAAGACGAAAGTGCCTCCATAAATATATAAGATTTTATTTTTAATATGGTGACCAAAATTAAAGCGAAACACCTGCATATCATCAAACATATCTTTGACTAAATTCGATTTCACATTAATTTGATCCGGCTGTTTATGCTTGGATTGATTTAACACACGTCTCTTTTCTATAAACGCATCCACTTCTGCTTGGGTTTTAAATTTGAGATGACGTTGTTGCGACAAGTATCTCCCCATTAAATTACTCATGACATTTCGTTTCAATTGTATCCCTCACTTTTCCTCAACAATCATAGTGTATCACTTGAAAACTTTACTTATATATTTATTTTATAGGTTATCCCTCATAGCGCAATAACTGTTTTCAACAAATCATCTTCATATTATCATAAATTTGAGCCTTTGACGCCTTCATAAATGGTATTCAGTTGTGATTCGATACGTTCTAAATCAATAAATCGACCTTCACGATGCATTTCTTTACCTTCAAGGAATATAATGTCGACAGGCACAGTAAAAATTGACAGCGCACCTGCAATTTCAGGGACGTCATCTGCACTGACATTGCCTAACGCAACACCTTCATAGCGTGCAACTAATTCTTGAATCCGTGGTAAAACGGCATGACAGACTGAACAATTGTCTCTCGAAACGTGAACGACTGCGATTTGATGATTGGCCACAAACGCTTCATATGCATCCAATGTTTTTAATACTTCCATCTTTCAACCTCCTTTTTCATTTCCCATTATGAACTTACATCAGTTCTATCATATTTTATAAAAAAGCACTATGAATATGATTCTAGGTGTACTATAATGCATAATTGTATTAGCGAAAGATTTTAACACAGCTTGTTCAATGATATAGGAGGCGTTACATATGAAAGAGACCACACGACAACACCCCCAGTTTCAACAACAGTTTGAAAACCAACCTATCCACCGTAGTCCATATTTTGGTAAAAAGCGACGTTCATGGGTGAGCTTTATTTTAACACTGATCGCTATGGTACTCGTTGCGATTGCTGCATATAGTATGTATAGCGAAACTTTATTTAAAATGAGCTTTCTTGATGAAAATGTCACATTTGATAAACTTAAAGTGATTGCCGATCAACTGACAGCGCAATCATTCATCGATACATCAAATATTGAACAAACCCTCAATTATGTGATTTTGGGACTCAATTTTTTCTTCATTTTAGTACTGGTTAATATCATTATTGCGATTTTGACACTCGTCTTTAACCGCACCATTTTGAAAGTCATCAATTGGTTCATCTCTATTTGGATTGTTCTCATTCCTGTTGCTTTCTTATTTTATATTAATCGTGCTGCTGAAGAAATCACAAAAAAACTTGCACCATACATCGGCAACGTAGATCCTGCTACTGTTTTTTCACCATCGAATGCACTTCACAATGCGATTATTTTTACCGCTATTGCCACAGTTCTTTATTTTATTAGTCTATTTTTCAGAAACAGACGTTCAAAAATCCGCAAACAACTTTAAATGACCCAAATTAAAGAAGTCACTATAGAGAAAACCACATCCTCCATAGCGACTTTTTTTTAATTGCGTTTCAATTGTTAAACATGAAGCCTACAAACAAATAAAGAATGTAAGCAAATTTTAGATCTAAGTTGTGTCAAAAAGATCATCTCTTAAACTAAAGTGGTACTTGTAAGTTTATTTCATTTATAAACTGCTAATTATTATATTAGTTAATAAATATACTGACGAAATAAATATACATGTTTTTGCACTCATTTCTATATTTTTGAAAAGGATAACAAAAACTAAATAGCTTTGCATAAAAAGAGTAAAATTTATATTACCTAAAAACGAATTTCCTTTATCAAAAATATTTAGACTTAATAAATTGTAATCTTCAATAGAAATATCAAAAACAAATTGAAAAACAATACCTATAAGACTTAAAAGTACAATAACTAACTGCATTGAGATTGTCAAAGATATAATACTCAATGGCTTTAATTTATTATGAGTTAGGCGTGCAAGTATTAAAAAAAAGAAATAATGAAAAACAATCGAAAACAATACGGTAAACAAACTAATAAATATAATAAAAATTTTAGCGAACAAGACAACGGAATTCTCTTCACTAGCATTCAAATCTGTACTTTTATTTAATTCGGTAAAATCCATCATACTTACTGTTAATATGCTTGATAATAACACAATAGTTAATACCATTAATAATTTTAAGCCCCATCTTTTTTTATTAGCAACAGTTTCAAAATAATCTCCAAAAATTAAGTGATTAGTCTTCATTAAATACACCCCCCTTTAAATTTTATTGAAAATCACATTACTTAATTCTTCCTCAGTTATTGTATTCTTTATATTAGTAATCATTCTACTTTTCAATATCAAGATTTCATCTGATAATTGATATGCTATGGGTATAATATGAGTCGAAATTACTACTGTTTTATTTTTCGAGGAGAATTCTTTTATGTACATTTTAAAATTCTCAATATTTATTGGATCTAAAGACGTTAAAGGCTCATCCAATAATAATACGTCCGGATTTATTAAAAATGCTGATATTAATGATAATTGATGCTTCATTCCCTGTGAATAGTTTACAACCAACTCATAGACAAAAGACTTTATCCCATATCTTTCAATCATTTTATTTAGTTCGTTTTTTGATATATTATATACATCACATATTAAACACAGATTGTCATAGCCACTTAAAAAATCTAAAAAATAAGTATGCTCCGGAATATATAATACAGACTTATTATTTTTTTCTATTTTGCCATTATTAGGACTTACCAATCCCGCAAGTATTTTTAACAATGTAGTTTTTCCAACACCATTTCTTCCTAAAAGTGTGTATATTTTTTTCTCTTCCAACTCAAAAGTAACATTTTCCAAAATGCTTTTTTTATACTTTTTATTTAGATTTTCTATTTTCAATGAAATCCCCCCTACATACTTAATAGATGATTCAAAATTGATGGAGTTATAAATGTCTCAATTAAACTTGATATAAGAAATAAAGCAACCATTAACAATATTAATTTTACAAAACTTGTTAAAGATTCAACTCTTACTTTTTTGAAAGAATAAATATTGTTTATTAACTTTCTTAAAGAAAAAGTGGATAAGTAAAATGCTAAACTCATAGCTAATATTTCTAAAATGCCATGTGTAGATATAATTAAAAATCCATAGAAAAAGTCATCACTTATTTTAAAAATATAATCAAAACTAATATATAATAGATAAAAATTTAAAATTACTATTAAAGCCGAAAGAAAGCCAAAAGAAATAATTCCAACTCCTACTATCAATAATGCTAGCCCTAAATTGTGTAAAAATAGTTCTATCCACACTAGCTTTTTAGGTGATAAATTCATATTATCTGTCGCTATTGAACTATCACGAATATAATAACTACTTACTAACAACATAAAATATACAATAATAAAAAATATGGAATTTATTATTAAAAATTTACGGTGAATTAAATGTTTAACCAATAATTAACCCCCCCTGATTTCTATCCTATATATTTGCTAAAGATAACAGTGACAATAGGTGAACAACATTTAGAATAGCATTTTATAAAAAGCACTTGTTGTAGTTAAAATTATAAATCCACAAAAAACAATACCGTATCTTATGATTTTATTTGGTACGTTCTCAGAATATAAATTAAATAATTTCCGATATATAAATACTCCCATCAGACTAGATAGATACAGTACAAAGGTTCCCAACAGAAAAAAATGAATCATAAAATAAAATGTAGATACATTTAAACTAAAATATATAAATATACTTACTATAGAGAACTGACAAAAAACAAACAAAAAAATAAAATGCGTTGTTTGTTTCACAGCAATTTTCAAAAAAAACATATAATTAAAAAAACTTCTATTTTTAATATTAAAAACTCCATTTACAATCCCTATTGATGTTACAATTGTTATGATATAAATATTTTCTTCCAAATACGGAAAAAATGATAAAGTTAGCAAAATTATGCTTGCTAGCACAAACAAATTACTATTTATTAGAGAGTTATTTCTCAACAAATATTTCATTATTAGGATATGCTTATTTGAGCTATTTATTAAATTAAAGCTTCTAATTTTGCAATCATAATTATCTTTTAAAAATGATTTTATACAAATATCAGTTGAAAAATAAATTATTGAGATTAATATTATTAAATATAAATATTGCATAGTTCCCAGTTCGATATGGTAAAAATCATAGTTTTCAAATATACTCGCTATATTATTTGATATACTATCTCCTAATATCCACTCTTTTAAGTACAATATTGAATCTTTTATAACATCTAATTTTAACTTCATAAAAAATATCATAATAAGTAGCATAATTTGCTTAAAATAATATACTATTAAATTATTATAATTATTAAATTTAAAATCTATAAATGTGTTTATAAATACAACTAACATTAGTGATGTAGTTATTATTGCTGTATAATTAATAATAAAATACAATCCATCTTTGCCATTTAAAATAGGTTGTACTATGTATATTGGTGTACTTAACAAGTATATTAATGTTAATGTTGATATTAAAAAGCAATGGTTGTTTAAAAATAATAATTTTTTCTTCCTATCAAAAGTAAAGTTACCATTTAAAAAGAAATAATTAAATTCTTTATTTGTGTAGCTACCTATACCAAAAGATATACTGATTAAAACATAAACTAAGATGAAAATATTGATTTTCGATTGTTGCAAATGAATAGTATGAATAAACACTTGGGTCATAATAATAATAACTAACCAAAATAAATAAATGAGTATCACTAAGGTAATAGTATTGCTCCTATTAATGAATTTTTTATTTTTAATATTACTATGTAAATCAAAACCCAAAAAAGATTGCCCCATGTGAAAAAACATATTGAATATATATTTTATGTTTAATATCGTCAATTTTAAAATCAATTTCATTTAAATTCCCCTATTGATAAAAGAGCCATACCATTAACAATAATAGTATAGCTCTGTGTATCGATAATATCTCAAAAATTACCAACTAGCCAATGTATAAATATGGTGATCTAATAAATATCCTACAGCTGCGTCTCCAAGTACTGAAATAACTAAACTCACTCCACTCCAACCAGTAACAATTTTTAGTGCTGTTCTTAATCGTTTAGTAGTTTTGTAAACTTCTCTAGCTTTTCTTATACCATGTAAAGCTGCAGCAAAGGATAGACCTGGCACTAACTTTGAAAAATCAAAAGTCAGTCCTTGTGCTAAAATTAAGCCAACTGACAATGTGAACACACCTAATAAAACAATTTTGACAACTTGAGAAAAATTCTCCTTAAGATATGCTGAGTTATTCATCGGAAACTACCTCCTAATATAAATATATTAAATAAAACCATCCATACGTATAAAAACATAATGTATACTATATGTTTAGTATATATTTTATTTGAATTTTTAAACATTATAAATATAGTAAATATTAGCCATAAAATTATTACTGGATTGAAAAATGCTGATACCAAGTGGTTTGATTTAATATTAAAAAAATAATTTTCCAACAATATAACTCCTATATTTATTAAATATATATATGGAATTATTTTTATATTATTGACTTTGCTCAGACGAAAAATATTAAATGTAACCCAATGTAAAAAAACAATTGAAACTATGTATATAAAAGTTACTGAAATCAGTAATAAAACGAGTAACAAACCAAAAAATGAATATGCCCTAATTCCATCTGTAAGTAGTAAGTTTTGTATATTTTGTATTTCATTTGGAGGTAGTTTAGAACTAATATACAGAACAGAACATAAAGTAATAAACAGAATTATAACTATAGATAGAAAGTTAATTTTTGCATTCAAACTCCCAACCCCTCTTCGACAACTTTGTTTGTATAATTACATTATAATTAACAACTTATATTTTGTAAATATTAAATTTACATTAGTATACACTAAACTTTAACTTTAACATCCTAGTCCTTATTTATTTTCACGTGGTGATGCGTGCTCAATTTTATGAAATCATATTACAACTAAAAAAGGACTGATGCCACAAAATTACATCAATCCTCTTACCTCTTCATTTATCTTTGGATTGGCCACGTTTCCAAATATTCTGCCATATCCCAAAACATATATTCATAATAGCTCGTATGGACGACAATCTCTTCTAATGCGTCCAATGCTTCTTCCGACATCCCTTCAGCCACACGATCCATCATCGCAATGACATCATCTTTAAACGCCGTAAATTCAGATGAACTGTACATTTTTATCCATTCACCATAAAAAGGGTGTTCTGCAGCGCCTTTAATTTGATTTAACGCCTCTCCGATATAGTGATAACTCCATGTACAAGTGAGCACTGCGGCAATCACATTTTCTACACCACCACGTTGGGCTAAATTCAGCATATAACTCGTATAAGCCAATGTCGTACTCGCGGGTGGGGTTGCTTCTAATTCTTGTTCACTAATGCCAAATTGCGCGGCATATTGACGATGGAGTTGCATTTCTGTATTCAATGTCCCAGAAACTAAATTGCCAAAAGTGGACATCATTTCTAAATCTGTCGCTTTTGTTGCACCTATCGCAAATAATCGCGCATAATCTATCAAATAAATATAGTCCTGCTTCATCCAATGTTTAAACTTTTCTTTCTCTAACGTCCCGTCACCCATCCCTTTGACAAACGGATGTTCCAGATAGCTCTCCCATATCGGTTGAACACGTTGCCATAATCGCTCAGTAAATTTCATCATCTACACACCTTTCAAATTATAGTTTCCTTCCTTATCATCATAAAGGTGTGTTCGGACACTATGCAATCATCTACATCATACACACAGATTCTATTTTTGATGAAAATTCATTAAATTGCGATAAATTTCATCGCGATAGTACGCATCTAATTGTAGATCATAGTCGCTACACCACTGATTAATCGAACGGACTGTGGAAGCATAAACATAACTAAAAACTTCTATTGGGAAAGGGAATTTGGTAGGCAATTCTGCTTCATAGCGCTGGAGTTCCTTTTGAAAATAATCGTAGAAACTTGTGGTCACCACTTGATAAAACTTCGGATCGCCTTTTTGTGTATGTAAAATTTTTAATATTTGTTGATTAATCGTCCTATCGATGCTACTGAATGGTTCTCGTAAACGGACGTCTAAAGCCAAGGCGAAATAAGGTTTCAATGCCATTCGACTCACATAATAAAGTAATTCGTATTTGTCTTTAAAATGTTTATAAAAAGTCGTTCTATGGACGTTCGCTCTTTAGCATATTTGGTTAATGGTAATTTTGGTGAGCCAATAATCTTCTAACAAGGCTAAAAATACTTCTGATAATTTCAAATTCGTTTTCTGTACACGTATATCTCTTTCATTCATAAACTCATGCGCACCTTTCTTTTCTTCTATGGTGATGCTTATCAATGAGGTGTAAATTCGAAATATTCATCAATTCATATCATTGGAGACGTCTGCCCTCCAACAACACAAAATTTTTCTCACAATATTATTTTACACCGTTTTTTATTAAATTATTAACAATTGTACTTCAACTTTCGACACAACTCAATAGAAACCAAAATTTATTCAAATAACTTTTATGAAACAAAAAACATTATTGTTCCAATTAATTTGTAAGTTGCTTTAACGCATTGGTGATTTAAATTCTTTGTGCTCATTAATTAGAATGGATTATGCAAAATGTTAACGCTTCTTGTATCACCTTTCATGCCCCCCAACTACCTCAACACATTTTTGAATCATCAATGGGAAATTTGCCGACACTCAAAAAATGAAGCTCCAATCCTACAACGGACTAGAACTTCATAGGTATGTTATTCACTTTTCACCTTTAATAATTTTGATAGTTCACAATTTTTAAGTGGTTGCCATTTTGATCGCCATCTAATAAATAATGGGATTGAATCGTACGTCCTTGTGCGTCTTCTTTTTCGACTGTCACTGCGTAATAATCGTCGTTGCGCGAAACATCTGTCACCTCAGGATTTTTAAATTCATACTGATTTTGACTTTTCACGTTCGAACGCATCGCCTCATAATTTGTTGTATTTTCCTTTAAATATTTGGAAATTAAATCAAAATCATGGCTTTCATATGCTTCATTTAATGACGACGTATACTTTTTGAAAAAGTCCTTAATCTTATTCAACGTATCTTTTTCTTTAGATTGGCGATGTTTTTCAATCTCATCTTTATCAAATGACACAGTGATTTCGTTTTCAGATTGGACATCATCTTTTTTAATTAATTCGGTATTTGTTTTAAATGTATGATCGTAAGCTTCACCTTCAGCATAGACTTTAATGTCCTGATTGACTGGAAAAGGCCCATAAGTATCGTCTTTATTTTGAGCTATTTTTTCGTCATTGATGACCACTTTAATGTCTTTTAAATCACTCGCATTTTTAAGTGACACTTTTACTTGAGCTTCTTTAAAGTCTTCGGTCACTGAAATGGTTTCATTTTTACTGTTCACAAAATCAAACTTCAATTGGCCTTCATATGTACCGCGATCCGTTGTTTTGACTGTATCAATCGCATAACTTCCCGGTATGAATTGACCTAGCGATACGGATTGTCCTGCTTCAGCGACCACTTTCTTTTGTGTGCCATCAGAATCAAACTCAAATGTCGCCTTGTCTTTCGGCTTCACGATCGCCTGTTTCGTCGGTGCTAAGAAACTTAAATTATCAAAAATTAAATATCGACGGCCATTTTTACTAATTCTCAACACATCTTGACCTTCACGTGTTTTAATATAAGAGGCTACAGCGGTTTCATGGTTCAGCCCGTCCACTGTGTCGTATACTTCTTTTTCGAACAGTTTCATGCCCACTTCTTTTTTTATAAATTTAATGTAAGTTGACGCTTCTTGTCGACCTACTTTGTTTTCTTTTGAACTTAACAGGTTGGATACTTTTGCAGCATCTTCGTTATTCACTGCATTGATCAAGATTTTCGCTTGCGCTTCAGGAGAATTAAAGTTTCTGAGCAGCAAAAATAAAATAATGAGTAAAATAATAATAAAACTTACAATAGCAATAGGGATGACTTTTTTTAATGAAGGTGGTCTTTTATTGTTATTGGAAGATGATGACTGTGCTGCCTCTCGTTGTTTAGGTGACTGTGGACTAGGTGTTTTAGAATACAATATTTGACTTTGACAATTTGGACAGACGCTTTGATGTAGTAACTTTTCATGGTGACATACCGCGCATTGACCCATACGTACACCTCCTATTCTATACTTTGAGCGCATTCGTCATATTTTTCTATCATAAAGGTTAACGATAAAAACTGCATCAGACGCGAGTAGTAGCGCACATTTTCACATGATGCATTACAGTTGATTCAATTGACCTTGTATCCGTTCGTCAATCAATTCAAGCATGTCTCGTGTTTGTTCAATTTTTTCTAATGGGATGTCCGACAACATTTCGTTTGCTAAATCTGCAATTAAATTTCTTGAAGCACGAACATAACCACTACCCGCTTCAGTCAGAGCAACATATTTCAATCGTTTGTCAGATTCATATGCCATATTTACCCATTTGACTAACCCTAAATCTACTAATTTTTTAATTCTTCTACTGACTGCCGCTTTATTCACACCTTGACGTAATGTAATCTCGGTTAATGTAAGTGACTTGTCATTAGAAAGCATTAATAACACACTCGATTGTTCATTCGAAATGCCGTATCGAGATCTTAAATCTTTTAGCAATCCCGTTGTGAGTGCATTCATATTCGTCATAAACTCACCCATAAACGTCACATGTTGATTCATTAAATTTGAATGGGTCATTTTTCTTCACCGCCTTCATTACAAACAACTATCTTTACCATCGTACCAACAATTATTTTATAAGGGAACCTCATTTTTTGACATTTTTTGTAAAGAATTTAGTATCATTACCGTAAATGATAAAATAAAGGACTTAAAAAATGAATTTACTTCAAATTTTGCTCTTAACAAGCTACATTATAATCTTAACATTGATAAAGATAAAGCCACATCTTTTTTTGCGCATCCGTTCCTTTACAGCGGTTCTCTACATTCACATGCTCTTCATCACGTTCAGCTACATCACGCATGCCGATCGCCTTATATGGTTGATCATCACTTTAGTCATAGGGTTGATGATACTTACGTTATCGCTATATCGGCACATTCAAACATATTGGCACATCATCGGGCGTGTCATTACTTACCACTTAGCGATTGTCGCGCTGATTATCGGAAGTTTATTAGTTATTCCTTTAATACCACCCGTTTTGACGATTCCTTTTCAATTGTTAGTTCAATTAGCCATCGTCTTTGTCACAGCTTGGCAAACTTATTTGTTCATGACCTTTACATTTTTACATCGCATGCCACCGGTGACACGTGCCAACCTTCTCGTTCTCGGTGCAGGCATCTATACAGAAGCTGTGACACCGATGTTAAAAGCACGGTTAGATCGCGCCATCGCATTGAGTCGCCAATTAGAACAGTTTCATATCATCGTGAGTGGTGGACAAGGCCCAGATGAACCGATATCTGAAGCACTCGCGATGCAACGGTATTTAATACAACATGGGATAGCACCGAAGCAAATTACTATGGAAGACCAGTCGACCAATACGCGCCAAAACATTTACTATTCAAAACGTTACTTAGCGTTACATCAACAACCACATACCATCATAGTGACGAGTTCATTTCACATTTTGCGTGCATTACGACTCGCTGAACGCCAACACGTACATGCATTCGGTTATGGTGCCCCAACACCACATCATTGGGTCAGTCGTGAACTGATACGTGATTACAGCGGCCTACTTTTTCAATATCCACGGGTCTGGGCGCTCTTTAGTATCGTGCAAGTCGGTATTTGTATTGTAAATCTATTTTCTTAAATTTCAGATAACTTAGTGCATTACTCAGATATATTGGGTATACTCGGTTTTAAACATTCATTAATATGTGCTTAAAGATGGATGGACTGCTGAGACAGAACTTCTCAAATACGGTCTCGAGTATTCAGATAGGATGTGATGTGATGAAGAATAAAAGCGAAAAGCAACCCGTAATTTCATTATTTTTAAATCAAGTCGAAAAGTTAGGCAATCGTTTACCTGACCCGATCATGCTCTTCTTTTCGTTATGTATTGTGCTTGCCATTGCGACTGCGATAGTGTCAAAATTTGATATCGCTGTAAAACATCCAGGTACTGGCAAAACGATTGCAGTGCGCAGTATTTTAAGTCATGACGGCTTTGTGATGTTTTTGAATGATGCGATTAAAAACTTTTCACAATTTCCTGCACTCGGTGTCGTTCTTTCTATCATGATCGGTATCGGTATTGCTGAAAAAAGTGGCTACTTTGATAAATTGATGATTTACGTTGTTTCCATCACACCCGAACGCATCATAATACCGATGATAACGTTTATCGGTATTATGGGCAGTATTACAGGAGACGCCGCACCGATCGTGATGCCGCCTCTTGTCGCAATGATTTTTATGAAGCTCGGTTATCATCCTGTTGCTGGACTTGCACTCGCGTACGCCGCAACATGAGGTGGATTTGCTGCGAATCTCTTTATTGGTGTGCAGGATGCGTTAATTTATGCTTTCACTGAACCCTCTGCCCATTTAATCAATAAAGACATCGAGCTCAACGTCGCTATGAATTGGTACTTTATTGCTGCAAGTGTATTTGTATTAGTGTTCGTCTTATGGTATGTCACTCAAAAAATTGTTTTTCCACATTTAGGTACATATGCTCATACGCAAATTACAGCCTCAAATAAAGAGGGTATAGCTGAAGTTACACCTCAAGAAAAGCGGGCACTGTTTTGGGCAAACGTCAGTGTTGTTGTCACATTATGCATCATTGTACTCGCCGCCATCCCTGAAACGAGTTGGTTGCGTAATTCAGAAACGCACAGTCTAATTGAAAATGCACCGTTAATGAAAGGTATGGGATTACTCATTATTCTTACTTTCCTCGTACCTGGATTAGTTTATGGCATATTAGCAAAAACGATTCAGTCGTCAAAAGATATCGGACGTATGTTAACTGAGTCGATGGAAGCTATGGGTGGTTTTATTGTGATTGTCTTCTTTGCCGCTCAGCTCCTCGCTTTCTTAACTTGGAGTCATTTGGGAATCATCATTGCGGTCAAAGGGGCTGAATTGCTTCAAAACCAAAACGGCATCGTGCTCATCGTCGGGCTTTTACTATTAAGCAGTCTCATTAACATGCTGATCGGTAGTGCATCCGCAAAATGGGCACTGTTAGGACCTATCTTTGTTCCAATGCTCTTATTGTTAGGTTTTCACCCTGCCTTTACACAAATGATTTACCGTGTAGGTGACTCTATTACGAATCCGATTACGCCGATGATGCCCTACTTACCTTTATTATTAACGTACGCACAAAAATATGATCCGAAAATAAAATTAGGTTCACTTATCGCAAGTTTAATGCCGTACTCTATTTTTCTCGGCATCTTTTGGACGCTTTTTCTCATTATTTGGTATTTATTCGGCATTCCTGTTGGACCAGGTGGACCAATACACATATAAATGTGACAAAAAGGACTTGGATACCATAACGTCCAAGTCCTTACAATTTATGAAAAGATAACACCAGAGTAAAATTGATATCTCAGTTCCTTCTACTCAAATGTGCTCAAGCGCTTATTATCAAACTGTCATGGCAGTCGCTGTTTCCATCAATTCACCATCATTAAGGTAAATGATACGGTCTGCATAATCAAACAAGCGTTGATCATGTGTGACCATAATACCGATTGCCCCTTCTTGACGTACTTGTTGTTTAATCATTTCGACCACTTCTGTCGCACGTTGAGCATCTAGGCTCGCAGTAGGTTCATCGGCAAGTAGCAGTTTCGGCTGATTCATCCATGCACGCATAATGGCAACACGCTGTTTTTCACCGCCGGATAACATATGTGGATAAACATTTTCTCTATGGCTCAATCCGATTTCATTTAATAACATTTTTGCACGCTGTTGTGCCGATTGACGGTCCATGCCCGCTTCTTTACCCACGAGTTCTAATTGTTCATGTACTTTTAAATAAGGAACTAAATGAGAAGCTTGGAAAATAAAACCAATGTCTTTCAAACGTTTGTCAGTTAATGCTTTTTGAGACAAACCGCCCAAATCTTCACCGTCTAACAGGACTTTGCCTTCTGTAGGAGATAGCAGTCCACCGATAATCGTCAACAATGTAGATTTACCAGAACCTGACATCCCATTTAAAATAACGAATTCGCCTGGTTGCACTTCAAAGTTAATGCCTTTTAACACTTTTGTGGCAGCATCACCTTTACCGAATGTTTTCACTAAATCTTTGACGACTAAACTCATACTTGTCCCCCTCCAATCGCTTCAATAGGATCAATTTTAAAGACGCGCACTAATGAAAGTAATGCGCCGACGATAGCTACAATAATGAAGACAACGACGACGAGTAACATCATGCCACTATTGATAAAGAATGGCATTGTGACAGGTAACGCCGCTTTTAATCCTGTAATGAGTAATAATGCGATGATGACCCCTAACATCGTCACGAATAAAATTTGGAATAATAAACTCCATAATAAATGTGACGTTTTCACTCCGATTGCTTTTAAAATCCCAATCTCTGACGTTTTTTGAATGGTCATCACATAGAAAAATGCTGTCAATACTATCGCTGTAATAACAAATAAACTCACAATCATCATATTCAGTGGTGCTTGCTCAGCTTGGTAGCTCGGAATCGCATCCGTTAAATCTTGCTTGTTAACGATTTCGATTCCAGAAATGCCCTCAATATTTTTAAGTTGTTTTGCTGTGACATCATTTAAAAAGTAAAGTGACGTTGCGACATGTTGACCAGCAATATCTTTCAGCCCTTCATCTGTAGTCATAGCAATATTTGTATGTGCATACATCGCATCATCAAAGAAACCGACAACCTTTAAAGTGACGTCTTTACCCTCGATATTGACTTGGTCCCCGATTTGGACACCTTCCCCCGCTAATTTCTGATTCAAAACGACTTCATTTGCTTTTTCTGGTAAGTGCCCTGTTTTTAATGCCGGTCGTTCTTCTTTTGGCATCGTCGCAAAAAGCATATCCGTCTTGTTATCTTGATGTTTCATCGTAGCCATTGCTAATTTTAATGGCGCTGATTTAACATTTTTTTCAATGTCTTGTTGTGTGTTCGAATCGATATTTGATTTTTCAAGTTGTTGATCGACATCTTTTTGAATGACAAAGCGTTCAGACTTGAATTGGTCGATCAGCGCAATGTTTTCTCTTGCTAAACCTTGTGCTAATCCCGTAATAAAAAGCACCATACTTACAAGAAGAATGACGATAAATGTAATTAATAAATATTTGAACTTGTAAAATTTAAGTTCGTTCAATGCAAGTTTCATACTCGTATCTCCCTTTCAATTTCATCTTGGGTATACTTTATCGCCTATTTATGAACTGAATATGAACAAGCTACATTTTTCGACTGCTTTAAAGTCATTCATAGCTGAAAAAGTGAAAATGGCACTTACAACTTCTCAGCCGCTTCGCTCATGGATGTACGATTTATTTATTCATTATTAGAGGACGAATAGGATATCAAAATTTTTATGCCCCATCACATTTTGCGACATGACTTATACTTTTCATTTCCAATTGCAACTTTGAATAAAAACATTTATGATAGCTTCAACAGCTCCACAACGTCATTTGCGTATGCACCGTAAAAGCTGAAATTGTACATCAAGGAGGACGGTCAACGTGTCAGTCACATGTTTAATTGTTGATGATGATCCGGAAATTTTGAATTATGTCGCAACACACTTGCAGCGAAAAGGCTATCAAGCTGTCACTGTCGCAAGTGGTGAAGCGGCTCTTGCATATCTTGAAAAACATACGATTGATATCGCTATCGTGGACGTGATGATGGATGGGATGGACGGTTTTGAACTGTGCGAAACATTAAAATATGACTATGAATACCCCGTCATTATGCTGACTGCTCGGGATGCTTTGAGCGATAAAGAGCGCGCTTTTTTAGCTGGAACGGATGATTATGTTACGAAACCATTCGAAGTCGCTGAGCTTATCTTCCGCATTCAAGCTGTGCTCAGACGCTATCAAATTGCGACTGAAACCCTGTTGACACTCGGTAACTTGACGATCGATCAAACACAGCTCGAAGTAAAGGTGGAGACGAAAGGTATGATTTTACCGCATAAAGAATTCGAATTGTTAAGTTTGCTCGTCGCTTATCCGAAGCAAGTCTTTCCGCGTGAACAATTAATAGAAAAAATTTGGGGGATCGATTATGAAGGAGATGAACGCACAGTGGACGTCCATATTAAACGTTTAAGAGCGCGCTTAAAAAAACTGGGGGCGAATGTCCATATTGAAACAGTACGCGGCATCGGTTATAAGGTGACGCAAGATGCTTAAATCATTGTACTCTCGTTTCGCACTGTATACCTTCACTGTGATGCTCATCAGTTCGTTACTCAGCTTTGAGATTGCTAATATTTACTACCATTTTCAATTAAAAGAGAAAAATGACGCAAAAATTATGGCGACTTTAAAACGTGCCGAAGCGTATAAAGATGCGCAACACAGTCAAAACTTAGACCGTTATTTAGCGTTATTAGGCGATTTGAATTATCAAGTCGTTGCCTATGATGAACAAGGTCATGCGACATATTATGGTGAACCGTTTCGGAAACAAAATTTAACGCCTGCCGATATTCAACGGGTAAAGTCAGGAAAAGATTATCATGGTATCGGGGAGAGACCTTTCAATCCAGTTATTACAGGCTTTTTTGATAATGAAACACGTAATACAGTCGGCACGCATTTCGCAACTTCCAATGGCAACGTCGCAGTTTTTATAAGACCTGACATTGGCCATGCTTTTGGTGAATTTCGTATCTTTTTACTCGTGCTATTGGTATTACTTGTGCTTTTCTCCATTGCACTCGTCACATGGTCCACATACGCATTAGTGAAGCCAGTCAAACAGTTAAAACATGCCACTGAACGGTTAATGGCTGGTGATTTTGCAACACCTATTGCCGTCACACGACGCGACGAACTAGGTGTCCTGCAACAACATTTCGACACGATGCGACTGGAATTAAAACAACTCGACGATATGAGACAACACTTTGTTCAAAACGTCTCACACGAAATTAAAACACCTTTAACACATATTCATCATTTATTGACGCAATTGCAACAAGAACATACAACATCCCAGCAATCACGCTATATTGAACGCATTTATGATGAAACACACCGCTTGAGCCAACTCGTTCGTCAACTGTTGTTATTATCAGAACTAGACAATGATACACATTTACAATTTGATGATACGTTTTTAGCTAACGATTGCATTTTAGACATTTTAAAACATGAAAATTATGCCATCGATCAGAAAAATCAAGTCCTTCTCTATGATTTAGAAGCCGTCACCATTCGAGGCAATGCGCGTTTAATCGCTCAAGCTTTCGAAAATGTGATACGTAATGCCATTAAATATACAGAGACTTTCGGTACTATTGAAATTGACCTCACTGCTGAAGACGATCAAATGATTTTAAAAGTACAAGACGACGGCCCTGGCATGAATGATAGTGTGAAACAACGAATTTTTGAACGCTTTTATAAATCTTCTAGCCATACAGACAGCAATGGACTCGGACTCGCGATTTCCAAATCCATTATTGAACGTCATGGCGGTCGTATCGAAGTAGAGAGCGAAATGAATCATGGAACGACGTTTACCATTACCCTCCCACGCGTCGAAGCATCTCAACCTGCTCAATCATAGTGGGTGAGCCAAAAGGTATTAAGAAAGCACACAATGGTTCAGCAATTACCGCAAAAAAGCAGTGAAGCCATATCGCCTCACTGCTTTTTATCTACAAATTAACTTAACAACGCACCCGATTCATCCAACTTCAAGTTTTCCGAAATCTCATGATTCAATTGCTTAAACAACGCAATGTCATCCGTCAAGCGGACACCAAACGACGGTACCATCTCTTTCACTTGTGGTTCCCATTGCTCAAACTTATCTTTGAACGCGCGTTGTAAAATATCTAACATGACTGCAACCGCTGTAGATGCCCCTGGTGAAGCACCTAACAATGCCGCTAATGTACCATCTTGAGACGTAATGACTTCCGTCCCAAATTGTAATGTCCCTTTGCCTTTATCTTCTGTGTCTTTAATCACTTGAACACGTTGGCCAGCCACAACCACTTGCCAATCTTCATCTTTCGCTGTTGGCACAAATTTTCTTAAATCATTCATTCTTTCTTCATTAGATAACAACACTTGTTGAATTAAATATTTCGTCAGACCCATTTCTTTTGCACCTGCTGCTAACATCGTTGCAACGTTATTCGGTTTCACAGACTTAATTAAATCAAAATATGATCCTCTTTTTAAGAACTTTGGTGAAAAACCTGCAAACGGTCCAAATAATAAAGCACGTTCTCCGTCAATATAACGCGTATCCAAATGAGGTACAGACATCGGTGGCGCGCCCACTTCTGCTTTACCATATACTTTCGCCTTATGTTGTTGCGTAATTTCTGGTTTTTTACATACTAAAAACATACCACTCACTGGGAAACCACCGATACGTTTTGACTCGGGTAACCCTGTTTTTTGAAGCAACGGTAAACTTGCACCGCCTGCACCAATAAATACAAATTTAGAAACGACGGTAAAGACACGATTTTCTTTTAAGTCTTTAATTTTAACCGTCCACATGCCATCACGATGTTGTTTTAAGTCGAGTACTTCGTGTTCGTAATATAATGAACCGCCTTTCGCTTCTAGATTGCTTAACAATTTATGTGTCAATGCCCCAAAATTTACATCTGTTCCTGACTCATCACGTGTCGCAGCAATCGGTTCACCGTTTTGTTGTCGACCTTCCATCATTAAAGGCACCCATTTTTTCAACGTTTCTTCATTATCTGTAATATCCATACCTTGGAATAATACATTTTCACGCAATGCTTTCACACGCGCTTTTAAGAAGTTCACGTTTTTCTCCCCTGTAACGAAACTCATATGTGGTACCGTGCGAATGAAGCCCTCTGGTTGGTTAAGCTGACCATTTTTCACGAGGTATGACCAAAATTGTTTCGAAACTTGAAACTGTTCATTAATTTTAATGGCTTTTGTAATGTCGACTGAGCCATCTTCTTTTTCACTTGTATAGTTCAACTCACATAGTGCAGAATGTCCTGTGCCCGCATTATTCCACACGTTAGAACTCTCTTGTGCACATTTATCTAAACGTTCAAAAACATTAATATCCCATTCAGGCTCTAATTCTTTTAATAATGTTCCTAATGTTGCACTCATGATTCCGCCACCAATAAGTACAACATCTGTCTTGTTATGTAAGTTTTTCATAACAATACAGACCCCCTTTTTCGTTTTAAATCGTTCACAGCATCCTATGTTGTCAAATCCATCTGTTACATTCATGAAGTATAAAAATATTTCGACTATTTTAGCTGATCATACCTCATATGAACTGTTACCCTTTGCCTTATCCTCACATTTCATAGCGATACAAAAAATCATTCGTATGACATGAAAATGCTATCCGATAACACAATAGGCCAATAATTTAATTATATACCTTAATCATGTAAGAAAAAAGCGATTCCGTCTAATTTGTGAAATTTTCATTAAATGCATTTGAAGAAATTTTTGTGCCTATTTTCATTTCTAACAGCTTCATCAAATTAATTACATATTACGTTCACAATTCATTAACACTCCACATTTCAGCAGTGCTATAATGAAGAAAAAGTAACTAATCGAGGGATGCGTCATGAAGTCTATCACGTTTTTAATGCACAATATTTTTGCTGTTGGCGGTACAGTTAAGACGATTACCAACCTTGCCAATCAATTGGTTCATCAAGGACATCAAGTCACGATTATTTCAATTTTCAAATCGAAGCAACAGCCGTATTTCGAGCTTGATTCACGCGTCACAGTTAAGTCATTAGTTCATTATCAACTTGGCTTACGAAATCTCATCCCACTCGCAGCAAATCGCATTCGTAAGTTTACGCCATTGTTAAAACCCAAATATTTAACACCTTACGAACCTGGTTTTCGTCAATATTCGAGTTATATTGAAAAAAAGATGATTCGCGCCATCCAAAATGACACGTCAGATATTTTTGTCGGTACACGTGCGAGCCACAATCTTCTCATTGCACGATTTGCGAAAAGTCATCAATTAACTATCGGGATGGAGCATATGAACTTGGATGCACATCGCCAAGAGTTGAAAGAAGAGATATTGACTTATTATCCACATCTCAATGCAATCACGACTTTAACTGAAGCGGATAAACAGCGCTATACACAATATTTAGATGCACCGATTTTTGTCGTTCCAAATATGATTGATGAAAAGCGCCATCATATTATGAAGAAAAACCAAATTATCGCAGCAGGTCGCTTTGAATATGAAAAAGGATTTGATCTCCTTATTCAAGCAGTTTATGAAATACAAGAAGATTTGCGTGACTTTGGATATACTGTATCGATTTTTGGAGATGGTAGTGAGAAGGAAGCATTACAACAACAGATCAACTTTTTACGGTTACAAGATCTTGTCTTTTTACGACCAACAACACAACATCTCAGCACGTATATTGCAGAAAGTAAGATTACATGTATCCCCTCACGTAATGAAGGCTTCGGCATGACGATTTTAGAAGCGATGAACCAAGGCAGTATCGTCGTGAGTTTTGATGGCAATACCGGTCCGAAATCACTGATTCAACATAACCGTAATGGTTTCTTAGTGCCACACCTTCAAACGTCAGCACTCGCTATGCAGCTCTTAGAAATTGTGGAATATGGACATTCAAAATATTTAAACCCGATTATTCAAAGTGGCTATCAAACGGTAGAACAGTATCAGCCTGAAGCCATTTATAATCAGTTTAGAACAGCCGTGGATTATGTGATGACAACACATCCATCATGACTGGTTGAAAAAGAGGCTGGGAGCACTTTAATCTCTCATCCTCTTTTTTATGCGAATGAATAGTAGAATTATTCGCATTACCTTGTGAACTGTAGGTAATCCATAAAATAGCCCCTGTGAAAGGGAGAATTTTTCAAACAATCGATAAATTCCAAGCAATCCAAGAATCTACAAACAACTTAATTATCTCCAAAACAAAAAAGACTAACACAGCCTGAAATCAGCCATGTCAGCCCTTCAATCATTAACCTAAAATTAACGATAAAATAAACGTCCAAATACACCAGAAAATCAATAAACCAACACTATATTTTAAAGTCATCTTCAACAACTCTGACTCTCTACCGACTTGTTTTACGGCTGCAGTCGCAATCGCAATAGATTGTGGAGAAATCAATTTCGCAATCGCACCCCCTGCAGTGTTAGCGCCAACAAGTAATGCACCACTTGTACCGACTTGAGGAGCAACTGACGCTTGAATTGGTGCGAATAATGCGTTGTTGTTTGTTACTGAACCTGTCATAAACACGCCGACCCAGCCGAGAATTGGTGATAAGAATGGGAAGGCTGCTCCAGTTTTTGAAATACCTTCACCCATCGCACTTGTTAAACCACCATATGTTGTCACTTTCGCAATAGCTAAGATGAAACAAATCGTTAAGATCGGTAACCATAATTCTTTAAATGCTTCTACAAACAATGCACCGGCACGTTTGAAGTTGACTTTTGAAGAAATTAAAATCGTAATAATACCGGCAATCAATAATGCAGTACCTGTTTGATTTAAAATATTGAATGTTAACATAATCGGTTGACCCGAAATATCATTCATTGTTCCTGGAATACCAAATTTAATATTCATAAATGACAATGCGCCATCTTCCAAAAAGAGACCTTTAAATGCTTTTGAGCTCCAAATTAATACAAGAATCGTTAAAATAATGAATGGGCTCCATGCAAACACAACTTCTTTGAAAGAATGATGTTTGACTTCCATTTTTTCTTCGCCTGCGTTCAAACGGAAAATATTTTTCGGTTGGAATTTTTTAGAGAATAATGCTAATGCACCCATTGATGCAAGTGGTGGAAGAATATCCACTAATTCAGGACCGAAAAATTGGTTAAAGAATACTTGTAATACTACGAATGGCACGATTGTTACAATAATTGCTGGTAATGTTTCTTTAATGCCTTTAAATCCGTCGATAATAAAGACTAATAAGAAAGGAACAATGACACTTAAAATTGGTAAACTTAAGTTTGTCGCTTGAGCAACGTCTAATGCTGATACGTCACCTTTTAATGCTAATGTATCGATAACAGAAACTGGTAAACCAATGGCACCAAATGCACCTGCTGCACCGTTACCTACTAAACATAGCATTGCGGCTTGTAATGGTTTAAATCCAAGTTGAATCAGTAATACCGCACAGATTGCGATTGGTACACCGAATCCGGCTACACCTTCTAAAAATGCATTGAACGCAAAACCAATTAATAACAATTGAATACGTTGGTCTTCAGAAATTGTCGTGATACTATCTTGTACAATAGCAAACTGACCAGTCGCCACTGTTACTTTGTATAACCATACGGCCATCATAACGATAAAGCCAATTGGTAAAATACCTTGATAGAAACCTTCTAAAATACCACCAGAAGCAATGCCTACTGGTAATTTAAATACAGCTAATGCAATCACAAGTGTGACGACGAGTGTTGTAATTGCAGCATAAACCCCTTTCATTTTAAACACTGTTAAACATAACAAGAATAAAATGATTGGAATACTTGCAACCAATGCAGAAATTGCAAGATTGTGAAATGGATCAAAATTCTCTACTAACATCTCTTTTCATCTACCTTCAATATTTATTTTTTATGCGTCAATCTCCATGAGGGGACATGTGATTGATTTCACATAAAATATACCATGCTAAACCAATTAATTCAATAGTGATTGTGAATATTTTCTCAATAATTGTAGAATACTATTTATTCGTGTCATCAACATTTAAAAAGTGTATTTATTGCCATACAATGACGTTTATTCTAGATTATATAAGTTGTTTTTTCTAATTGCAATGATAGATTTCAATATCATAAAAATGCAAAGTTAAAAAATGCTTATTCATTTTATACTATATGTTTATTTTTCACTTTTCACTATCATATCAAATCTCTAAATACTAAAATTCTATTGCGATAATCATGAAGGGCAATTCACATGTCATCTCATCATTTTTATGTAGAAAAATTAAAGAAGGTTAAGCCGCTCATGTGCCTAACCTTTTTGCGCAAAATTCATTATTGACGATACGCTGGGTCTACAATTTTCGCTTGGCCAGTCCCATCTACTGTCACGATTGTATATGTACCCGGCTGTGATTGATTAATAAAACTAAACATGTAACTGTAACGGTTACCATCACCTTGCAATGCATAGTCATTATAAGGATTGTTTTGACCATTTAATCGATTCACTTCTGCTTGTGCACTGTCGAGTGATGTTTGGAAGTTCGGAAGATGTCTCAATGCTTGTTGACGATCAACTTGTTGACGCACGATATTTTGAGCTACAGGTATCACATTTTGTCCTTGATATGGTGCGACGTATTTCAGTTGTGATTGTGAAGATGATTGAGATGTTTGATTTTGTCCATTTCCGTTACTATTTGATGCATTGTTTTGCCGACCTTGTGCTGATGATTGACCTTGGTCCGCCTGATTTTGATTTTGTTGTGACTCAGTTGTACTTTGTCCATCATGAGCACCTTGATTGTTGTCTGATGATGACGCACCGTTGTCGTTAGATTCCTCATCTTTTGCTTTGTCGTCCTTCTCTTTCTTCTCTTTTGCTTTGTTGTCTTTTTCTTTTTGCTTGTCTTGATCTGTTTTCTTATCTTTTTGTGTTGTTTGATCTTTGTTCGACGACTGATCTTTGTCCTTACCTTCGTCGTCAGAACATGCTACGAGTAATAACGGTACAATCATCAAGCTTGCCAATAATCTTTTCATGATGCTTCCTCCTCATTCAGTCAATAATATAGAAAAGCTCTATCACTTTTTTATACACTTCACACTGAATACTAAACATTTCCGGCAAAATTTTCAAATAATTTTTATAAATCTTTCTCCATAATCCAATCTTCGTCGATATGTCCTCCCATCTTAAATGGGTGTACGCCTGTTTTAACAAGCCCTTGTTTCAAATAAAATTTAAGTGCCGGACTATTCTCTTCCCACACGCCTAACCATAACTTGGGCTTTCCTAGTTCATTTTTTACAAAGTTACATACAAAATCGAACAGCCGTTGTCCCAATCCTTGCCCTTGATAATCAGGATACAAATAAATCCGTTGAAGTTCTGCATACTGTATCCCTTTTGCTACCGTTTGTGCCGCTTCAACATTCACTTTCACGTAACCGACTATTGCATCATCGTGATATAAAAAGAAAAAGTGCATATCCGGATCTTCTAATTCAGACGTTAACTTTTCTATAGACATCTCTTCTACAAAGTAACTGTCAAATAATGCTTGTTCATAATCATCCCGATACGCCGCATAAAACGTATCTTTACTTATCTGTTATAATGTGGCGACCTCTGTCAAAGTCACCTTTCTCAATTCATATCCCAACGTCTCAACTCCCCACTTTTTCTTTTATTGTACACGAGACACTATACTTCAACGAGCAAAAGCAATCTAATTGTCTTTCATGAGCGTTTTTGGTAAAGTGTGAACGAAAAAATTTGAGGAGGCATATGCATATGACAGCAACATTTAAAGCTTTTCGCGTGAATCATGATAAAGACGCATTGTCTGCGGATTACACAGAGCTTACGTTAGATGACTTGTCTGAAGGTGATGTCACAATTCGTGTACATTATTCAAGTATTAACTATAAAGATGTACTCGCTACAAAATCGAACAATAAAATCATTCGCAATTATCCGATTGTACCCGGCATTGATTTGGCTGGTGTCGTGATGGCGTCAGACCACCCATCATTTAAAGAAGGCGACAAAGTCATTGCCACGGGTTATGATCTCGGTGTGAATCATGACGGCGGTTTTAGTGAAGTCGCACGTGTGAAAGGTGATTGGTTAGTTCATCTGCCTGAAGACTTAACATTGGAAGAAGCAATGATTATTGGTACTGCAGGTTTTACAGCAGCAATTTCTATTCAATTGTTAGAAGACAATAAAATAACAAGTACAAATGGTCCGGTACTCGTCCGTGGCGCTACAGGTGGTGTCGGCGTGATGTCGGTCATGATGTTGAATGCAATTGGCTATAAAGTTATCGCAAGTTCTGGTCAATCCGAACATCATGAGCAATTAAAAGCGTTAGGTGCACGTACGGTTATCCCTAGAATGGATGAAGTGACTGACAAAGCACTCGCTTCAACAGAATGGCAAGCGGCAATCGATCCTGTCGGTGGCGAAACTTTAACTGAAGTGTTAAAACGTATTCAACGTCACGGTGCAGTTGCCGTTAGTGGTAATTTAAGTGGTGCTACATTCACAAGCACAGTCTATCCATTTATTTTACGTGGCATCCGACTTTTAGGTGCAGATTCAGTCGCTTTTCCAATGCAACGTAGACAGCATTTATGGCGACGTCTTTCTAAAGATTTAAAACCTGAAAAGTTGCATGACATTAAAACCGTGGTTCCTTTTAGTGAATTGAAAACGTATTTAGTACAAGCAGAAAAACATGACTTTTTAGGTCGTATTGTCGTTGATTTACGTCCTGAAGCTTAAATAACATGAGTTGCTTCAGAAATGTGATATCCGTCACACTTTTGAAGCAACATCGTAAAAATTATTGGAAGACAAACTTTGTCGAATCAAAGCGTATGACGAATAGTTTACAAATATTTTGCAATGACAAGTTATTATCGATTACAAAGCTTTAAACTTGCAAAATTTTATAATTTACTATTATCTTATGAAAGCGTATACTTGAATACAGAAAAATATTGGAGGTTGCACAATGAAAATAAATAAAAAGATGATCTTCTTCATTGGTGCTTTAGGTGGTTTATTATACGGTTATGACATGGGGGTTATTTCCGGTGCATTACTTTATTTAAAGGATGACATCCCACTTAACGCATATACTGAAGGGCTTGTTGTTTCATCCATGTTGGTCGGCGCGATTATCGGTGCCGGGTTAAGTGGCCCATTATCTGAAAAATTGGGTCGCCGTCGTTTAGTCTTTATGATCTCTATCGTCTTTATTATCGGTGCATTAATTTTAGCGCTCGCACCAACGATGGAAATTTTAGTTTTAGGTCGTGCTATTATCGGTTTAGCTGTCGGCGGTTCTACTGCGATTGTTCCAGTTTATCTATCTGAGCTTGCACCGACAGACGCACGTGGCTCATTAAGTTCACTCAACCAATTAATGATCACAATCGGTATTTTAGCATCTTACCTTGTGAACTATGCATTTGCACCGATTGAAGGATGGCGTTGGATGCTTGGCTTAGCAGTAGTGCCATCTCTTATTTTGATGATTGGGGTTATTTTCATGCCTGAAAGCCCACGTTGGTTACTTGAAAAACGTGGTGAAAAAGCAGCACGTGACGTCATGAAGTTGACTTACCCAGCTTCGGAAATCGATCATGAAATCGAAAACATGAAGAAAATCAATCAAATTGCTGATAACACTTGGACTGTTCTTAAATCGCCTTGGTTGTTGTCGACAATCATTATCGGTAGTATTTTTGCATTACTCCAACAATTGATTGGGATTAATGCCATTATTTATTACGCACCGAAAATTTTCGCAACAGCGGGTCTAGGTGAATCAACAGCTATTTTAAGTACAGTCGGCATCGGTGTTGTAAATGTGCTTGTAACTATTTTCGCAATTTCAATTATCGACAAAATTGACCGTAAAAAATTACTTGTCATTGGCAACATCGGCATGGTCGCTTCGTTACTGATTATGAGTGCATTAATTTGGCTTATCGGGGTCAATAGTGCCGCTTGGATTATTATGCTTTGTTTAACAACATTCATTATTTTCTTCGGTGTGTCATGGGGCCCTGTATTATGGGTGATGTTACCAGAATTATTCCCAATGCGTGCGCGTGGTGCAGCAACAGGTATTGCAGCACTCGTACTGTCAATTGGTAGTTTACTCGTAGCACAATTTTTCCCAGTGCTTACTGACGTGCTTGAAGTTCAACAAGTCTTTTTAATCTTCGCAGTCATTGGTATCATCGCAATGATTTTCGTTATGAAATTCCTGCCTGAAACACGTGGTCGTAGCCTTGAACAAATCGAACAAGATTTACGTGCACGTACGAATGCGAAAAATATCGAATAAAATATAGTGATAGGGGATGGGACATAAAAAATTTCAAGTCTCAATCCATTCATATATTTTTGACTGATTAAATGATTTTAAAGTAGTTGGAAAATGAAGATGAATGAATAAAACATTGATGCTATTGATTTATTGATTTCATAAACTTGCCCTCAGTTTCGCTGTGTTTAATATAAGATTGCCCAAAAGGCTGAGACTCCTGAGGGATCAGCTGGTCCGGAAAATCTAATTCGGCATCGATCAAGTGTTCATTTCAATCAAGCCGAATTTAGTTGAAGGGCCAGCCCCTAGGAAACGCGAAGCCATGAAGGCAATCTAAAGCCACAAGACATAGGGAGGGCAAGTTTAACAAAAATATTGCATCAATAGCATCAAAAGTTTTCAAGCCCATCCCTCGGTATACACAACAAAATATAGTAAAGGAGCTGAGGAATCTTAATGTCTCAGCTCCTTATCCTACGATTTGTCAAGGGCGTGTTAATTAAAAATGACATTACTGAACTAGACCGTCCAATTTTTACTTTTTTGAATAAGGTGTTATGATGTATATGATTATATGGTTTCGTTAGTGGGGTGCTTTCTGATAATCATATAATTTATCATTGACTATCAAGTAGTGAATGGTCTTTAATAAGCGATTGATACTCGCTATTACGGCAGTCTTGTGGGGTTTCCCATGAGGCTGCTCTCTTAATTTGTAATAATAATCCACAATATGGCTTTGATAATGATTTCTTCCCCTAATAATGTTCATAATGATCAAATACAATAAACGTCTCGCTTTTTTATTTCCTCTTTTGTTGATTGTATCTCTACTTTTTGAAGTTCCTGATTGATAACGTTTAATATCAATACCTACAAATGCATTCAGTTGTTTATTTGTTTTAAAATTTCTAATATCACCAAGCTCCCCAATAAGCAATGCAGCTGTGAGTTCTCCGATGCCAGGAATTGAAATAATGTTTTCAAACTCAGTCGTTTTTTTTGCTAGATCAATCATTTCCTGATCAAATACTTTCTTTTCTTCTATCGCAATAAGCAGTTTGTCACATAGGTATTGGACTTTTTTTATTAGAAAAGAAGACTTGTCCACATTCGGAAAACTATTATTCTTGATCTCAATTAATTTTTGGGCATACTTGTGAGCTTTATTAACTGAAATGCCTTTATCAGTTGAATGAAGCACTTTTTCGACTAATTCATCATCAGACAACATGCTTACATAATCAGGATGAGGAAATGTTTTAGCTATATTTAATGCGATTTTTGAATATCTGTTAGTAAATAACTTTTCTAACCCTGGAAATGTTTGATGTAGTGTTTCGACTAACTCAACTTTGAGACGATTTTGGTTCGTCTCCATTTCTAAGTGAAAGCGTGCACGTTCTCTCAGTTCAAAGTATATCTCTTCAGACTGACGTTGTACCTTTGAATCTTTCATTCTAAAGGCAAGAAGTGCAAGTTTATGTGCGTCTGATTTATCTGTTTTCCATGACCTTAATGAACTCATTTTGAACTTGGCTTCTAGGGGATTCATTTCTAAGTAATCTATTTTGTGAACTGCACAGAAGCGTTTCATGCCCCTTGAATAAATACCTGTTGATTCAAAGAGGATAAATAGGGAATCAAGATGCTTGATATAATTTTCAAGATGACGATAGCCATTTTGATTATTTTGAATGACCAATTCTTTAACCAAAACTTCATCCTTATAATGTGCGACCACACTTTCTGACTTACTTACATCAATGCCTAAACAGTTGATAAAAATCATACCTTTCTTTATTGAATTGAGAAGATTTTAACTTTACTTAGCCTTTTTCATTTCATTTTCCTATACACGGTTTCTAGAACCCAACATACTTCAATCGAATTTCAAAAGGAGAGTAAAGCTGATCAGTTTATTTTACGGATTCAAAGATCCACGGAGCTGCTCGATCTACTTCTCTCTACAACTATAAAAAATAGCTGTGAAGAAATCTATCGTCATAAATTTCTTCACAGCTAATCTTAGTATGTTTTTTTTTATGTTTATGCCCCCTTATCGACCGCATTCAGTACTGCCATGTGTATATTTCAAAATATATTTTAGACATTTACGGCGATTCAATTGATAATTATTCTCATTTATATGATAATAGAAAGCATCAGATTAACTCGAGGGAGCGTAAAAAATGAAAGATGTAACAATTATCGGCGGTGGCCCGGCAGGTTTATATGCGAGTTTTTATGCAGGCCTTAGAGGGATGGACGTACGCATTGTAGATGTCCAACGCGAATTAGGTGGTAAAATGCAAATTTATCCCGAAAAAATCATTTGGGATATTGGCGGTGTGGCACCTCAATCCTGTTATGACATCTTAAAAAATATTATTCAACAAGGCCTTCATTTTAACCCTGAAGTTTTGCTCGAAACGAAAGTCACAAATATTATCAAACATGATGAACATCATTTTGAAGTCATTACAGCTGACGGGCAGTCTTTAACGTCACGGGCCATCATTCTTGCGATAGGCGCTGGCATCATCAAACCGTTACCACTCAAAATTGAAGGTGCAGAACGATTTGAACTAACGAACTTACATTATGTCGTGCAACAATATCAAAAATTCAAAGATAAACACGTTCTTATTTCAGGAGCGGGCAATTCTGCGTTAGACTGGGCACGTGATTTATCCGGTTATGCGAAAAGTGTTAAACTCGTTTATCGCAAAAAAGATATTTCTGGTCATGAAGCGATGCAAAATATTTTGGATACGTTAAATGTCCAAAAGTTTCCGAATAGCAAAATTGTACAGTTGCAGAGTACTGCGGATGACGCGAACAAAATTAACGAAGTCGTCCTTGAAAATAGTGAAACGGGCGAAACAACGCGCCATCGTGTAGATGACGTCATTATTAGTCATGGCTTCGAACGCGAATTGACACTTTTAAACGATTCAGATGTTACAATTCAAACTGTGAACGACGATTATGTGTATGGTGAGAAAAACACATGTACTTCTGTCCCAGGTATTTATGCTTGTGGCGACATTGTCCAACATCCCGCAAAAGTACATTTAATCGCGAGTGCTTTCAGCGATGCGGCTCATGCGGCAAACAGTGCAAAACAATACATTGATCCTTCAGCACCAAAAGAAGGATACGTATCAAGTCATAACGATGTCTTTAAAGAAGCGAATCGTCAATTTTTACCACACTAGATTGAAAGGAACGTGATGTCATGACAATGGAAGTAAAATATGAAATTCCAACCCCAGCCGACTATTGTGAACTCCGTCGTATCGCGGGGCTAAGTGCCAAATCAGAAGCTGCTGCTCTTATTGGATTGCCGAATGCGTGTTTTACAGTGACGCTTTATGACGACCATCAACTGATCGGTATGGGACGTGTCATTGGAGATGGTGCTACCGCATTTCAAATTATCGATATTGCAGTACGTCCAGAATACCAAGGTCAAGGTCACGGCAAAACGATTATGCAACAGATTATGGAGTACATTGAGTCCGTGCGACAACCCGGAACATATGTCAGTCTTATCGCGGAATATCCTGCCGACCAACTTTATGCGCAATTCGGTTTTATCTCAACAGAACCGCATTCAGGTGGGATGTACCGCCACTATCCCGTTGAAAAGTGACACGCATACAAAAAGCCATTCGGAGCTGGGGCATTAAGATTCCTCAGCTCCTTTACTATATTTTGTTGTGTATACCAAGGGATGGGGCTTGAAAAAATTAAGCTTCAAGCCATACATAGATTGCATATTCATTAATGACTTTAAAACGGTCAGAAAATGAGCGTGAATGGGATAAAAATTGATGCTATTGTTTTCTTGATTTCAGAAACTTGCCCTAATCGACTGTATTTGATGTAAGATTGCCCAGAAGGCTGAGACTCCTGAGGGATCAAGCTGGTCCGGAAAATCCACTAACGCCTCTAGAAATGTAACAGTTTAATCAAGCGTTAGTTAGTTGAAGGGCCAGCCCCTAGAACGCGAAGCCATGAAGGCAATCTAAAGCCACAAATCATAGGGAGGGCAAGTTTAACAAAAATATTGCATCAATAGCATCAAAAATTTTTATGCCCCATCCCCGAATGGCTTTTTGTTTTCATCGTTTTATTCAACAGATGTTTCGTCTTTCACTTCATCTTTGGCAACAGCACCATCTCGTGGTGACACTAGAATGGCTTGTCTTAATAAGAAAAATAACAGAATGAATCCGGCCGTTATCGTCACATGCCCAATACCGGCAAATCCTGCAAACGACGCTGGAATCGTACCACCTGAAATTTCCTTAAACCCTTTCATAAACTGCATTGATACCGTCGTCAACACACCCATATTGTAAATAATAAAATACCAGTTAAATAAATAGTAGCTGCTAATCTTGAATAATTTTTCTATCGGAATCAACATTAAAAACATAAACATACCGAGCGTCAATAAGTGTGTATGCATTACGCTCATTTGGGTAGAACCCGTAAATTCATAATGTACTGTTAATTCTCTGTAAGCAAATCCACTCAATAGTCCCAACACGGTATAAGTCATAAATGCATATAAAATACGTCTCATTGTTTTCACGCTCCGTTGTTTTAGTTCCGTTAATGCTCAAACTTGTTGTCATGCGTCGATACAATAAGGAAATTGACGTTCTCCGCCTTTTTCAAACCAGTCGATGCACTATCCATAAAATCATAATGAATGGAAGGTAAAAATGGTGAACCTTCATCTTCTATACTACTGATTATAGCGGTAAGCATAGACATCGTGTCAATAACAATTATTTGTCAGATTTCGTAAAGTTTCGTCGTTTAAACAATGCAACGATTGCTACAATTAAAGCTGCAATACTGATCACCCATAACCATGGCGATACAACTGCTGTCGTTGCCCCCCGCTTCTCCACTATTCGTTGCTGCTCCACCTGTTTTAAGTTCTATCAATGGTGCAGGATTTTCGCTATCTTCGCCCTCTTGTGTCCATTTTACCACTTTGCCATCTTTATAAGTTTGTAGTGCATTCCATTTGAACGTGCCTTCTTTATCCGGGTTAGCTACCATAATCGGGAAATTTTGATACTCATTTTCACCGATGCCATCACCTGTTGCTGTCCAAGTGATTTTCGTAATTTCGCCCGCTTTATTTTTCTCTTGTTGATGTTTAAAGCCCGGCACAGGTTGAATGGCTGACACTGTTACACCTTGAGGCACTTCGAGTTCAACTTTTGTCGTTTGGCTATCACGCTCAACTGGAACACGAACGTTATATTGTTGGAAAGATCCAGGCTCGCTCACTTGTAGATCGAGTTTGACATGGGCTTCAGCTGCAGTCGTTAACGTCGCAAACATCACAATCAACGCAGCGAGACTCATTAAAAATTTAGGCATTTTCATTCTTTTACTCCCTTTCTATCTATAATGGAATTTGACTCATGATGACACCGGCTAAAATTAAAAATAGGCCGACGATCATCTCAATATAAAGTAACGGTTGATGGATTCGACGTTTTTGACGCATCGCCCAAAACGTTTGTAACGCACCTAAAACCATCATCACTATCGTTAACCCAATTTTGGCGAACCACAGACTACTATACATTGATGAAGCCCTTACTATAGTCGACAAGGATGTGACATCAATTGATATTAAAAAGCCTGTCACCACAATCAGTACGACAGCACCCATATTCGTTTTGAACAGTACGTCTTTAATCATTAATACACAAGAATGACATTGTTTCGAAAACAGGTAAGCCGTTAAATAGGCAAAACTGCCGAGCCATGTTGCGATACCAATTAAATGAATCATTCGCAAAACAATAGAGAAAATCGGTACAGATTGTGTCCAAACGTGCCCAGAAATCGCTAAACTAATAAAAATGAGTAGCGGCATGATTTTATACCAAAATGATTCCATATTCCGCAGTGTGAATATACCTAGGACGATGATTAAAATTGTCATGGATAGTATAAACGGAAATTGTATCCAAACAGAGAAATCAAGTTTTAATATCGACGTAATGACTTCTTCTGGTAACGTCATTAAATAAACAATCGCTGCACCAACAGCTGTCATCATTAATAACACGACGGCACTACGGTGATGTGGAATGATATGATATGTAGGTGCTTCTTGACGTGCCATAAACAAATTCACAATGTAAAGGCCTGTTAATATGAGTAAGGCAGATTGTAATAAAAAGCAAACGAGTCCGAACCAGAAAAAGGCATCTGTATAAAATGAACCCGACGTATCAATGACATCTGTCGTTTTCTTACCAACAGAGAAATAATACTGCCCATCGACTTCAGCCCATCAATGGAGATCGTTTCCCATGAGATTTGATATGTCCCTTTCTCAACTTCCGAAGCATCAAAGTTCAGCTTTTGTGATTTTCCAGACTCTTGTGGCTTCAATATCTCTCCTTTATTCCGATAGTTTTTAATGAAATATTATCATTTTTCTTAAGTTTTATTTTGTTTTCACTTTCATTTAAAAAGGCGTAGTGTTTGATAAAAATACAAACACTACACCTCATTCAATTCAAAACAAACTATACATTCACAACTTCTTCTTCTGTTGAGACATCTTCATTTAAACCCACCATGGCTTCAGAAATATTACGTGAGTTATAACCAATACGCTCTAGTACGGCAATAATATCGACATAAAGCAAGCCACCATCAGTCGAACATTCACCACGATTCAAACGTTTAATATGACCTTTACGGAGCTGATGTTCAATGTTAAATGCTTCACGACTCCGCTCAACCACTTCATCCTTCTTCGTTGTATCGTACACATCTAATGTTTCAATCGCTTTCGTAAATGATTCATCCACAAAGCGATACAGTTTATCAATGCCACGTTCAGCATCTTCTGTTAACGTAATCTCTTTCGCTTTTTTACGGTTCACTTGATCAATATATGCTTCGATTAATTCGGATACTTTCAAAATGGAGCGATTCACATCAAACATGACAGCCAATCGTTCAACATCTTTTCGAGTAATATTTTTAGTCGAAATACGCACGAGATAATTGCGTATACTGTCACTAATCGTCACGACAGCTTGATGTTTTTGTTGCACATTTTTAATCATTTTTTTATCCATTTGAGACGGATGGTGCACATCATCAAGCATAGAGCGTACGATATTCCCAACATTTTGTAGCTCTTTTTGTGTCTCTTGTAACGCAACACCCGGTGCATGATACACTAAATCTTTGTTTAAATGTTGCGGTTTATAATCTTCTGTGACGTCTTTACCTGGCACAATTTTCGTGACAATCCAAGCTAAAACGCCGACAAATGGCAATTGAATGAGTGTGTTCGTCACGTTAAAGGCGCCATGTGCAAAGGCAATCGTCATCACGGGTTTTAAATGCCATGCGTCTTGAATTGTCGCTATCAATGGGATGACGACAGGTAAGAGTAACGCAAAAATCAGCACACCGATGACATTAAAAATGACATGAACAAATGCCGCTCGTTTTGCAGCAAGTGAGCCTGCCAAACTTGCTAATATGGCAGTAATGGTCGTTCCGATATTATCACCTAACAGGACCGGAATCGCACCTTGTAAACTGATTAAATCTTGACTATAAAATTCTTGTAAAATCCCAATTGTCGCACTCGAACTTTGTACAAGTGCCGTTAAACCTATTCCAGCTAAAATTCCATAAATCGTATGTGAGGACATATCGAGCATCAACTGTCTAAAGCCTTCCAATTCGGCTAATGGTTTCACTGCACCTCCCATAAACTCCAGACCGAAAAAGAGTGAACCGAAGCCGAATAATACACGTCCGATATTATTGATTTTCGAACGTTTGAAAAAGAAGATAAGAAACGCACCTAATGCTAAAATCGGCATCGCATACTCCCCTAAATCAATACCGATAATAAACGCGGTCACCGTCGTCCCAATGTTGGCACCCATAATGACACCAATTGCTTGTTTCAATGTCATAAAGCCAGCTGTGACCAAACCAATTGTGATGACCGTCGTACCTGAGCTACTTTGAATTAATATTGTCACAATCATCCCTGCTAACACACCGAGTACTGGGTTAGAGGTATATTTATTTAAAATGTTACGCAAACGATCTCCAGCAGAAGCTTGAAGACCATCCCCCATTACTTTCAAACCATACAGGAAAATACCTAAGCCACCTAAAAACGAAAAGATGACTTCAGTTACCGACATTTCCATTTTTCCACCTCAATATAAAGTTTGTAAAAAACATCAAAAAAGACATGAAATAGGTTACTTTTCAATATCTTAGCCATACTATCCAAGTATGATTCACTCTGATTATCTCTTATCTTTGTAAATTTAATGTTAAGATTTCATGAAGATTCGATTTAAATTCATGATTTTTTAAAAAAATAACAACAGATTTAACGTCACATTCCAAATTCTGTATGATTTATGTCACATTAAACACTTAACATTCACGATACAAACTTCACATTTGCATGTGTAGGCCTGCAGCATGGTTCATCTTCTCATAGGTCCATGTGTGAACTGTGCTTCAAATTTCATCAGCATATCCATGACAGATGTAAAATTCTTTACTATAATGAAAAAGACTTTTCAGAAAAGGAAGTTTACTATGACTCAAAATAATGATTATGAACTATTTCTTTTTTATTACGCTTATCAAACATTTACTAAAACAGCTGATGATCTCATCGCTGAATATGATATGAGTCGTCAACACCATCGCTTTCTCTTTTTTATTAATAAACTACCAGGTATTACGACAAAAAAATTGTTGGAGAATCTAGAAATTTCAAAACAAGGCTCACATGCGACACTCAAATTATTAAAAACAAAAGGTTTAATTTATGATGAACCTGATTTAACGGATCGTCGTTTGAAGCGACTTTATCCAACGCCAGAAGGTAAAGCACTTATCAAAAAGTTAAATCGCGCACAAAGTGATTTATTTAATCAAATTAAGTCAGAGTTTGGTGAAGATTGGTATGCGATTATGGAAGGTTTTGCCTCCTATAGACAAGGCTACAAAGACATCAGACATTTAAAACAAGATATAGAAGAAGGTGACGCAACATGATTCGTGCCTATCGTAATGACGCGGACCTCCGTGTAGTAGAAAGTGAAGACTGGGAACATGCACAATGGCTTAATGTCGTCAAACCGACTCAAGATGAAATTCAGCGTCTCATTGATGTGTATGGTTTCCCTCAAGATTTCCTTGAAGATGCTTTAGATAGCGAAGAAAGTTCACGTATTGAGTACGATGATGATAGTGACTATTCATTAATCATTAGTGACTTTCCTATTACTAAATCAGGTCAATACAAGCTTAAAAGTTTTACAACATTGCCGTTAGGTATCATTATCGGTAAAGATATTATTGTGACGGTTTGTGCAAAATCATTTCATTATTTTGATCACTTAATTCAAAAGCCGATTAACTTGAAGTATAAAAGTCAATTTGCCTTGAAAGTGATGTATGATATGGCAGCACAATATAATAGAAGTTTACGCTTACTCAATAAAGAGCGTCGTCAAGTGGAGTATAATTTACAACAACGCGTAACGAACCAACGTTTATTTTTATTAAGTGAAATTGAAAAAAGTCTCGTTTACTTTTTAGGTTCATTAAAAACCAACTCCTCAACGATTCGTCATTTGTTCCGTTTGCCGGCCATTAAACGATTTGATGATGATGAAGAATTGTTGGAAGACTTAAAAAACGAACACCAACAAGCGGTAGAAACGACTGAGCTTTATTTACGTATTGTAGAAAGTATGTCGAATTCCTACGCGTCATTGCTTTCGAATCAGTTGAATACGACGATGAAGACGTTGACGATTTTTACAGTGTTGTTAACGTTGCCGACTTTGGTGTTTAGCTTTTTTGGGATGAATGTACCATTGCCGATCGATACAGAAAGTGGCTTGTCGTGGTTAATTATTATTGTGCTTTCTGCGGTGCTTGTTGTTGTATTGTTTGTCTTTTTATGGCGAAATGATAAGCTTTGATGAGAGGCTTAGCGGTCATTTAATGTATAAAATCACAGGGTTTTAGGTTGTGAACCATCTCTCGCTTTCTTATGGGCTGAGGGGAGGTTGTGACAAAAGCGCTTAGGATTTGAGCGGAACCGAGCGATGAGCAAAATTGATTTCCAAATTTTGCCGAAATCCCGGGAGTTCTGTCGAAAATCCTGCTTTTGAAACACCGTTTATTGATTCCCAGCGCACCCATTCATTATGGCTTTTGGGAGCAGTACAGAAATCTCATGTGCTACAAAGATTTCGTTGTACTGCCCCCGCAAAGCTGACTCGACTTCTCAAAAACGGATGCATTGAGAAGTCAGACAGCTACTGCGTTAAACAGTAGCCACTATTAAACAGTAGAAATCACATTAAGTTGTTATTTTTATCCCTCAGAAGTCTCGGGTGGTTCTTACAACCTTTCATTCCAGGTATTTTCCACACTAAACTACTAGCCAATATCAAAGGTTTTGTCATTACTATATGCCACAAATATCGCTTAAAAGCATTATTCTCGTAATAAACGACTTACTAACATGATAAACTTTACACGCTTAACGTATACAAACAACTGTGCTTTTCTTAGTTATCGTATTTTTTAATGATAGCTCAGTATCCTCAGCTCCTTTACTATATTTTGTTTTGTATACCAAGGGATGGGGCTTGAAAAAATTAAGCTTCAAGCCATACATAGATTGCATATTCATTAATGACTTTAAAACGGTTGGAAAATGAGCGTGAATGAGATAAAAATTGATGCTATTGTTTTCTTAATTTAATAAACTTACCCTAATCGACTGTATTTGATGTAAGATTGCCCAGAAGGCTGAGACTCCTGAGGGATCAAGCTGGTCCGGAAAATCCACTAACGCCTCTAGAAATGTAACAGTTTAATCAAGCGTTAGTTAGTTGAAGGGCCAGCCCCTAGGAAACATATTAAGATAGTAGTGAAGAAATTATGACGATAGTTTCTTCACTACTTATTTTTTATAATAGGTAGTTGAGAGAAGTTAAATCGAGCTTCGCGTGGATTTAAAATTCGTTAGGAAACTGATTGGCTTCACTCCCTTATGAATTTTGTTTCAATATGTAGGCTCTAGAAGTCGTGTAAGAAAATAAAGTGATTAAGGATTAAGGGTGAAGGTTTGCTTATCTCAAGACTTAATTAAGGAGGCATTTTATGCATATTTTTGGTATTGATATCAGTAAAGCATCGGCATTTGTGGCCCATTATGAAGATGAAACATTCGTTAAAGAATTGGACTTATTCTATGATTCAAAGAACTTACTTCAGTTCTACACATATTTAAAATGTTTTGAAGATAAGTTATTGATATTCGAAGCAACAGGTGTTTATTCAACAATTATTCGTCAATTTTGTATCAATCATAATATTAAACATATTTGTATAAACCCCTTAGAAGCACACTTTAAGATGAAGTCATTAAGAAGATATAAGACAGATAAGGTGGATGCACATAAACTCGCTCATTTAGGCTTTACACTAGATGAAAAATACATTATTCATCACACTTCAGATGAAGATATTGAGAGAAAGAGTTACACACGTTTAATCATGCGTATTGAGGACGATTTAACTAAATTAAAAACGAGACTTAAAGAGAGGCTATCTCAAGTATTCCCGTCACTTCAAGACTTAGTGAAGCACAACTATAATATTCCTAACTTAAGGCTTATCAATTTATTTGCACATCCTCAATTCGTCTTAAATTTGACTAAACAACAACTCAAAAAGCTCATTAAGCAGCACAATAACTGCCAAAAGACACATCTTGAAAATCTGACTATCAAGCTTGTTGAATGGGCTCAAAACACATATATTACCGTCCACGAAGAGCACCCACTTGTCGAAGAAATCAAAGATATTACTGAAGATTTAATTCGACTCATTGGTAGAAAAAAGAATTATGTCGCTAAACTCAAAAAATTATGTGCTGATCAAAAATTATATCACGTCTTATTAAGTATCAATGGTGTTGGAGAACAAAATGCGGCTTTACTCACAGGGGAATTAGGGAATATTGATCGCTTTGAGACGAATAAGCAACTCAATGCGTTTGTTGGTATCGATATCGTCAGATATGAATCAGGAACGGTTTATAAAAAAGACCGTATTAATCGGCGTGGCAGTAGTGTAGCACGAAAAATTCTCTATCAAATGGTTGAGCTTTTTATTATGAATCAACACCGTCAGCAGAATCATATTTGCGATTATTACTATAAATTAAAAGAGCCACCTTACAATAAACATCATAAAGTGGCCATGATTGCTTGTGTGAACAAGCTCATTAAAGTTATGCATTACTTAAACACTACAAACTCAAGATATGACTTTGAACGTGCTACAAGGCATTTAAAGGATAACTCAATAAAGCCTTCCTAGGATAACCACTTCCATTAGCCAAGCACTATGCACATCTTGAGTTATATACACAGGAAAATTCTACACTAGTCATACTCGTTATGACTAAATAACTCAAAATTTTCCTACACATTCAGTATAACACCTAGAAAAAATTTTTAAAATTAGCTAGGTGTAGTTCAGTGATGCCAAAATACTAAAAAAACACTTGCAAAACAGTAAGAACGCGAAGCCATGAAGGCAATCTAAAGCCACAAATCATAGGGAGGGCAAGTTTAACAAAAATATTGCATCAATAGCATCAAAAATTTTTATGTCCCATCCCCTTTCATATTTATCCTCTTAATTCCCACGTTTTTTTATTCTGCTAAGCCTTGATACTTCTTCTGTTTCGATAAGATGAATGTAATAACAAAGCTACCGATAAAGGCGATGCACATGCCAATAATATAGTGCGTCCATGAACCGGGTGCAATGGAAATGACACCTGGAATGCCCGCCGCTCCTAATGCCGTTGCTTTCACTTTAAAGAATGAAACATATGCTGAACCTAGCGCTGATCCTGTCATTGCACCGATAAATGGATAGCGTAACTTCAGATTGACCCCAAACATAGCGGGTTCCGTAATACCTAACACTGCTGATACACCAGCTGCTGAAGCGACACCTTTCAATTTTTGATTTTGCTTAATTAAGAAAAATGCGGCCAACGCAGCGGCACCTTGCGCCATGTTCGACATAGCAGCGATTGGGAAAATGAATGAACCACCCGTTTTTGCTGAATCTGCAATGAGTGCCGTTTCAATAGCAATAAAACTGTGATGCATCCCTGTAATCACGATCGGTGCATAGAACAGTCCGAAGAGGAATCCACCAATAGCGCCCCCTGTTTCATACAGCCATGTTAAACCATCTGTAAGCCAAAAACCTGCTGTACGTGTCAATGGTCCTACAAATAAAAATGTCAAAAATGCGGTAATGAGTATCGCAAATAATGGTGTGAGTAAATTATCTAACACAGTCGGCACAACACGACGTAATCCTTTTTCCAACTGCGCTAAAATGTATGTCGCAACTAATGTAGGTAACACTTGTCCTTGGTAACCCACTTGTGCGATGGATAAACCTAATATGTGCCATTGTGGAATTGGATCGCCATTTGTGAGTGCTTCTGGATACGCATACCCGTCCATCAGTGCAGGGTGAACCATAATTGCACCGAGTGCAGCACCTAAAAATGCATTGCCACCAAATCGTTTCGCTGCACTAAATCCAATTAAAATAGGCAATAATGCGAACGGTGCACTTGCAAAAATATTGATCATGCTCGCAAATTCAGCAAAATGCGGATACATTTCGACTACAGATTGTGTTTCACTAAAAATCCCTTTTGCTGTCAAAATATTGTTCAGTCCCATTAACAAACCGCCCGCAACAATGGCCGGAATAATTGGAACGAAGATGTCAGACAACATCTTCACAAAACGTTGTAACGGATGTCCTTTTTTCTTTTGCTTGTTCGCCTCTTGATGTGTAGGTTTGTCAGTGTCACCTTTCATTAAAGACTGCACCGCTTGAAATACTTTATTGACCGTACCTGAACCGATAATAATTTGATATTGACCACTTGTAGAAAATGTCCCTTTAACGACGTCCATTTGATTGAGCGTTTCTTCATCCACTTTACCCTCATCTTTCAATGTGAGGCGTAAACGGGTTGCACAATGCGCCATTTCTTCAATATTTGCTTCTCCACCCACTGCTTTTAAAATCGTTTCTGCTTCTTTTTGATAGGCCATAACATCACTCCTTAAGTTATCTTGCATGCTTAAATACGTTTCAAAAACAATGCAAGGCTTCAAAATGACCTATTCAATGCTTTCGAAACTTTTTGGAACCGGTACCAAAAATGATCATCTTCATTGTATTCGTTTTCAAACGGATAATCAATACCTATTCAAAAATTCTCTGTTACTTCTCAAGAATGATGTATCCATCAAGGGTGTCGCTTTGCTAAGAATATGTTATAGTAATGTTACTTTAAAACCTATCTGGTATTGGCGTTACTTTCTCTCCAAAGTGTTTCATATTCTATTTTTGCGTTTTTAACTTTTCAAACATATTTCATAGTACAATACCGTTCCCAATCGTCCCCAAATTGTTTACCACGTTTTTTCACTGCAATATATCTTTTTTTAAAGAATATTGTTTTCTATACACTTTTTAAAACCTTTAATATGTCATTATTTTTTCACTTTAAGTCTTTCTTTTCACAATATTGTAAATCTTATTGTGGTCTAACAATCAATAATTCTATAATAATGTTGATTTATTAAGTCATTTCAATGCTGTTGAAAAATACTGAATTTGAGAGAGGTCCATTATGCAAGGCATCACTATTGAATTAATGAAACAGTACACATCTAGTGCATATCGTGTATTTAATCGCATAGAATTATTCGTTTCATTTGAAGGCGTCCTGACACTCGAGCTCAACGGTAAAAAGAGTCAGTTTAATCATCAAGTTGCAATCATTAACCATAATGACATTGTTAAAGTTAAAGATGCACAAGCTGTTGCAAAAATCTCTATTCCATTACACTACTTCTCAGAATATCAGCCACATTATTTATTAGGATTTTTCAATCAAGAAAAGTTATCGTCTCACAATACAATCACCACACAAATAAAAAAAGTGATTACCGAAAATAATGCGGACCAATATTTCGAACGCTTCAAACCGATTATCGAAATGTTAGTCAATGAATGTTTTATCGATACAGGGTCAGTTCATGTGCCACGGGTTCAAGTGAAAAGTATCTTATTTAACAACATCATGGATTATGTTCACCAACGACCCCTTTCCCGATTATCTTTGCCAGAGTTAAGTGAGCATTTTTTTGTTACCGAATCATACATCTCAACATTGTTTAACAGATATTTAAATTATACGTTCAAAAAGTACTTTGTTTCACTGAAAATTGGCTTATCTATGTATCACTTACTGCACACGAATGAATCGATTAATCAGATTGCACTATACTATCAATTTAGTAGCTACAATCATTATTCTAAACAATTCAAGCGTTTCATTGGCGTTAGTCCGATTGCGTTTCGAAAGCAGCATCAAAAACAAGTCATTCAGATCGATGTGCTGCCGTTTGATTATCACTATTTTGAAGGTCATTTACTCGATGATCACGAAAAATTTAATGCCAATCAGTCGTTAAGCATTTATTTAAATCAAGCCCAACAAACGCGCTGGCTCCCGTCTAAACGGTTACTACTTGAAGTGCAGAACATGCGCGAAATGATACAGGTTTTCAATTCAACCGCTCACGTCCATGCTGATCAAAATGCAGTGCCTATCTCACTGTACTTCAACGCAACATCATGGGGGAATATCACGTTTGATAACTTGGATGAGGTCGAATGTTTAAGCCAGTTAGTGCACCATCATCAATATGGCATTGCCTATCGTATTTCATCTATGCAAAATTATGAAAAGTTTAAATTGCACTTTTTACAACCGTTATTACAAGTGCTGCGTCAATCTGCTGTTGATTTTGAGCTATCACAGTTGCATTTCAATCTCGTATTAGATGATGCGACACTTTTAGCACGTGACATCAAATTTATCGTTCAAGAGATGCATACGTTACTCGATAATTGCGAATTCACTTTACTCATATACATACCCATACCACAACGTACGTTACAACATGATACGGATTTTGATTACTATATGGTGGATATGGCAATGGTGAAGAGTACTACGCAACCCACAGCTTCATCATTAAAACTGACGCATCCTTTCCATCGACAACTTAAAGAGTGGCTAGAAGATTACAACTTGAATCAACGCCCTATTTTATTATCCGGTGTCGATGAATGGTTATATGTGCAACAAGAAGAGAAAGTACACCCGAGAGAATGGTTGGAAATTTGGTTGAATATGCATCATACCGTCCAAGGTTTAACTTTACCGCTCATTTGTCACCAACCAGAAATGCACGGTTATTTCGATAGACTTGGCCATCAAACCGCACTTCAACACGTATTTCATTTAATGCAACCTTTCAATCATTCGCATAGTGTCGTGGGACGTTCCTATGTCGTTCACGAATCGCCATTGGCCTATGATATTTTGTTGTTTCACCCGTACCAAGTCCAAAACGACCAGAAAGAATTGACGTATGAGCTTTATGGTACTTTAAAGTTACATCAACATTTAGTGGCAGAATATACGTATCATCCAAAATACAGTAACATCGATGATATCCTGGCAAGAAATGCAAAAGATTATTACCTGCCTCCACAGTTTATCTCAACCATTCATGCAGCGAATCAATTATTATTTCATGTGCAGCTCCATCATTTTGGCGAGACCCGTTATCAAACGACACTGCCTGTGGGTCACATCAAATTGATTCATATTGCGAAAAGTCAAGCACAGCAACATTCAGATATATTGTAATCGTTTGCTGAGGAAAACATGCATACCATCAAAAATAAGGGTTAGGACAAGGTATGCACCTCGTCTTAACCCTTACTTTTATCGCTTATTCATCTTCAATATATTTATTTTGAGCGGCAATCATACCTGCACAGAAGACAGCTATGACCATCATTAAAAACAACACAATAGCGACCGTCCAATTGTTCAACAGATCATGTGCCATACCGAGTAGAAAAGGTCCTATCGCCGCGACCCAATAACCGACCGACTGACCAAAACCTGATAAAGCCATACTGCCAGCTGTTGTTTTTGAACGAATCGAAAACATCGTCATACATAAACTAAAGCATGCACCAATGCCCATACCCGTTAAAATCATCGCCACAAGTAATATCCAAGTATTGTTGAAAAACAGCAATACAAATCCTATACTCATCAGTACTGCAACTATACTGATTAAACTTCTTTGTGTCGACATATTTGCGGCAATAATCGGAAATGTAAACGTCATCGGTAATTGCGCAAATTGATTCAACATTAAGAAGTACCCCGCCATTTCTGGTCCAATGCCTTTACTCACCAAAATTGACGGATACCAAGCAACGATACTATAAAACATCATAGATTGGAACGCCATCGTGAGTGCTACTGCCCATGCAATTTTTGAACGATAAATCGGCTTTCTCAATCCCTCATGTTGTTGTGAAGTTAAATAAGACGCTTGTTTCAGTTGAGGTAACCATATTACCAATGCAATCACTGCAAAAGCGACCCAAAAGACGAGTGAAAAGCGATATGATAACGATGTCACAGTCGACAGTGGATAACTTAATCCCCCACCTAACCCTGCTGTAAAGTTCATCGTTGCACTATAAATCCCTGTAATTAAACCAATTTGTGTCGGGAAAGCCCATTTCGCATAGGCCGGCAACGTGACATTGGCCAGCGCAATCGATACGCCGAGGAATACTGTCCCAATGTAAAATGCTGGCGTCCCTCCTAATATTCGAATGAGCAGTGCGGCTATCGTTAACAGTAAAGTTAAAAATAAAAAGCGTGACATCGAAATTTTTGAAAGCATACGCGATACAAATGGTGATACGATACCAAAAATAATGAGTGGAATCGTCGTAATCAAACCTGCAATCCCGTTGTTAATATGTAAATCTGTTTTAATTTGTTGGATGACTGGTCCCACGGCTGTGAGTGGCGCACGCAATGTGGCCGCAATTAAAATAATACCGAAGACGAGTAGCCATTGATCTTGAATTTTTTGCTGTCCATTGAACTCAGACATATTGTCGTCCCTCCACCTCTTGCCGCATGGAAGCGATAATTTCTAATATAGACACTATACCACAACGCCATTCATGACTTGTGAAAAAATTGAAGATGCTATGCGTTATCTTACGTACAGATTTTCATAAACTTGTTCACTATGCATATGTTTTACGAAAACAAAGTCTATAGCACTAACGTCACATGTACATTAAATATTTTACTTTCCGAAAGTGTTTTCATTCGATACAATAAGAAGTGACTTATTATGAAGTCGCAATTAAATTTTTCAAAGGAGACACATCAATGAAAGAAAAACAAACGATAGGTATCGTGTTGATCGTGGCTATGTTGGTCGTTACAGTAGGCGTTGTTGTAGTGATGATGCTTGCAGGACAAAAGGAAACTTATTACGGTTATATGAAAGATGATACGACTGCTGAAAAAGTGGTGAGTGCGTCTGAGAAAACTGTGGAAGAAAATGTGAAGATTCCGACTGATGATGATTTCAGACCTGAAAAGGGTGATTTTGTGAAGCTTGTGGCGAAAAAAGATGAGCCGCATGTATATATTAAGAAGAAGGTTGTGTCACATGATGATGTGCCGCATGGGTTGATGATGAAAATTCACGACATGCATTAGTAGTTTTAAACAAAAAGACTTATGTATCGTTTTTTCACATAGGTCATACATCATTTTTAAAGATAAACTTACAGATTGCGACACCATCCCTCGCGTTCCTAGGGGACTTGCCTCAACTAAATTTGGCTTGATTAGAAGTGTTCACTTGATGGAAGCCAAATTGGATTTTCGGCTGCGTCTGATCCCTCAGGAGTCTCGGGTGGTTTTGCAATCTGTTTTTTTATTCTACTCAAAATGTGATTCAACATAAAAAAACGATATAAGCCTTTTCTATTAAATGTTAATGCGTTCTAATTTCTTCAATGATAAACGGCAATCACCATGAAACACAATGAATTAATACTGCTGTCTTTTTTTTTAATACTCTCTTAAATACTTTGCGTTTCTGAACTACTATAATTACGAACTCTTATATTCTCGTTCAATAAGGCTTTTTATGACGTCAGCTTCGTTCTGTAATCTTTTTTGTCCCTTCTGTCTCAAAGTTCTATAAACATTTCGACCACATTCAAGTCAACTTCACTCATACATCTTCTTTTAACTCTAATCAATATCGTCAGCACTCTTTATGTGTTCTCATGCTTTTTCTTATCTCTATTCATTTTTTTGTTAGACTTCCTGGGTGGTTTTGCAATCTGTTTTTTTATCCCTCAATCTGTACGATGCTGTTATTTGTTTTGGACGACGGAGATGACGACAACCATCATTATGATGCAAGCGACGCCGATGAGTTGCCATAATCCGAATGTGGTATGTAACCAAACGACGGATGTTAAGAGTGCTGTTAAAGGTTCGAGTGTGCCTAATAGTCCTGATTCATGTGGATGTAAGTATCGTAAACTATCGATATAAAACCAAAATGCGAGCATCGTTCCAAAAATAATGGCAAATCCAAAATAGAGATACGTGGCTAACGTCCAAGTTGCGAAGTCCATTTGCCACGGTGGATGTACGAAGCTTAATGCACAACCTCCAATGAACATGGCCCAACCGACGACAGTTAGCGAACTCCATCGTGCTAATAATTTCACTGGATATATGGTATAAAAAGCGAGTGCGATGGCTGACAGTAATCCCCATACAATCGTTAATTTCGGTACTTGTAGATTTTGAATATCACCATTAGTCAATAATAAAAATGTACCAGTTAACGCAAAGAATACCGCAACGATTTCTTTCGCGCCTATTTTTGTAACTTTCTTGAATACGAGATAAAATATAATAAAAATGAGACCGAGGTATTGTAACAATGTCGCGACTGCTGCATTCCCATAGCTGATCGTAACCATAAAAGTATATTGTACGGTCAGCATGCCGAGTAAGCCGTAAATTAAAATTTGTGCTGTGGATCGTTTATCGCGCCAAATGTGAAAGACTTTCGGACCTTCTGAAATAAAAGCAATACCGAGTAATAACAGCCCCGAGAGCATGAGTCGCACGGCTACAAACCATGTGACATCGACATTTGCATGTTGGAAAAGCCATTGCGAGACTGTTCCACCTACACCCCAAAATGAAGCGCCAATGATGACTAATAAATAACCTAACCACCTTTTTTGATGTTGATGTGTCATGGAAAGCCTCCTCTGCTGTCTTTATAGTTTTGTTTAATCTATCATGACTCCCATGTGAAGACAATATCTTTTTGTTCCTTTAATTCATTTTTTCGTTCCACATAAAAAGCAGAACGCCACTGCTCAGTTGAACAAGTGGTATTCTGCTTGAATCGTCATTTTAAATTTTACCAAATGATTTCGTCGACTACTTCATCATTTAATGCACGAATAATTTCAGTGACTAATTTAACGACAGCTTGATAATCTTTGCGACTCAGAATTGATACATTTGAATGCATGTAACGTAATGGCAGTGACAATGCGATAGAAGGAATACCGTCTAATGCTGTATGGAAACTTCCGGCATCTGTACCGCCACCTGGAATGGAATCCCATTGCAAGTCGATACCATTGGCTTGAGCTACCTTTTTCACGTGGCGAATTAAACCGACATGACCAATGTTTGTCGCATCTAAATTTAATACGATCGGTCCATTCCCTACTTTCGTTTCTCCATTACTTTCTAATCCTGGTGTATCATAAGCAACACCGACGTCTACCGCAATGGCTAAATCAGGTTTTACTTTATGTGCAGCCACTTTCGCGCCACGTAAGCCTACCTCTTCTTGTACATTCGCACCCGCCACTAAATTCACGTTGATGTCCTCATCTTTAAGCTCGTCCATCACGTCGACAGCAACGGCACAGCCAAAGCGGTTATCAAATGCTTTCGCGGTCATGTAATCCTCATTTAATAACGTCTCAAATTCAGAATATGGCGTAATCATATTGCCAATTTCAATGCCTGCCGCTTCAACTTCGGCTTTATCTTTTGCGCCGACATCGATAAACATGTTTTTCATCTCAACTGGGCGCTTACGTTCTTCAGGCGTGAGGACATGAGGTGGCTTCGAACCGATAATGCCGCGAATTTGACGGCCTTCATCTGTCGTAATCGTTACCTTTTGCGATAACATGACTTGATTCCACCAACTTCCGACTTGTGTAAAACGAATAAAGCCGTTGTCATCTATTTTCGTAATCATAAAGCCAATCTCATCCAGATGACCGGCAATCATAATGGTACGTTGCCCTGATTTCGAGTGCTTTTTACCGAAAACACCCCCTAAATTGTCATAAATCATTTCGTCGCTATTCGGTTCTAAAAGGTCGTTCATTACCTTTTTAACGTTGTATTCATGTCCAGCAATCCCGTTAAGGTCTGTTAATTGTTGGAGTAATGCTTTTGTATCTTTCATTATTCATTGTCCCCCTTTATAAGATGTGTCCTACTTATCATACCAAAAATTCTGAATCATGTACTTGCTGATGAATTGATTGGTCATTGCATCTTGTCTTGCACAAAGTTTATACTAGTATTATCTAAATTTTAGTCAATCCAATGACATGCTTTGATACAACTTCAAGGGGGATTTCAAATGGTCAATAAAGTCGCACTCATCGGTTTAGGACGCGTAGGCAGTCAGATTTTAACAGATATTCAGTATGCAGGTCTGTTTCAAGAAATTATTTTAATCGATACAGATCTTGACCGTGTAGAAGGTGAAGCGCTCGATCATGTGCATTTTCAAGGGTTAAGCGGAACACATCATACACGTATTAAAGTCGGTACATACGAGATGTTAGCAGATGTTGATTTAATCATTATTTCTGCCAGCATTCCTTCTAATGCAGATATGGCGGATCGTACGAAACTCACAGCACACAATACGAAAATCATTCAAGAGATAATGGCACAAATTACTGCCGTGACGACATCGCCACATATCATGATGATTTCAAATCCAGTAGATACGATGACTTATATTGCTGAAACACAGTTCAACTATCCACATCACAAAATCATGGGAACAGGCACCATGTTAGAGTCAACACGTTTTCGCACATTGATTGCCGATCATTATCACGTTGATCCAAAAAGTGTCGAGGCGTTTGTGATTGGTGAACACGGTAAGACGACTGTGCCTGTATGGAGTCGTGTCCGTATTGCCGGCATGGCGTTAGACGAATATGAACAACTGAGCGGGGCGACACCCATTTCGAAACAAGGGATTCGCGATCAAATCGATAAAGTTTCTTTTGATGTGATGCGTAAAAAAGGTTGGACGAATTCAGCTATTTCACGCGTTGCTGTCGATTTAGCAGAAGCGCTCTTTTATGATGAAAATCGCATTTTACCGATTTCAACTGTCCATCAAAATGTATATAATTATACGAATGTGGCTTTTAGCTTGCCGACACGTGTGAATCGCGATGGCCACCATGAAATATTCCCGATTCAATTAGATGAGTCAGAAAAAGCAGCACTCGATCAATCAGTGGCCTACATTCAACAAGCAATCGCAACAGCAGAATCTGTGAAGTAGCATGAGCATCGCACTTAATATAAGGCACAGCGCCATTTTTTGCCGTTGCATAAAAAGGAGCTGGGGCATTAAGATTCCTCAGCTCCTTTACTATATTTTGTTGTGTATACCAAGGGATGGGGCTTGAAAAAATTAAGCTTCAAGCCATACATAGATTGCATATTCATTAATGACTTTAAAACGGTCAGAAAATGAGCGTGAATGGGATAAAAATTGATGCTATTGTTTTCTTGATTTCAGAAACTTGCCCTAATCGACTGTATTTGATGTAAGATTGCCCAGAAGGCTGAGACTCCTGAGGGATCAAGCTGGTCCGGAAAATCCACTAACGCCTCTAGAAATGTAACAGTTTAATCAAGCGTTAGTTAGTTGAAGGGCCAGCCCCTAGGAACGCGAAGCCATGAAGGCAATCTAAAGCCACAAATCATAGGGAGGACAAGTTAATCGAAATATTGCATCAATAGCATCAAAAATTTTTATGTCTCATCCCCTTTCATCATCTTATACACATCATCAAGCGAGAACATGTTCGCAATCGTAAAACTTTAAAGCTGGTATGCCCACTTAAAAAGAACAATTACTTCAACTTATAATCTTCATCAAAGAAACTATATTTCGCTTTTTTATCATGTTTTTTTGTTTCTGTATTAAAGCCTTGTAAGAAAAATCCACGTTTCATATGAATCGGCTGTGCGATGTATGTATTTTTTTCATCGCCTTTGATTGTTAACTCTTTATAAAAAATCCCTTTTCTCGGGTCGTACTCATCTTTTTCCTCAATGACTTTATCTTTCAAATGGTTTTCAGTTAAATATTGATCAATCATCTTTAAATTTTGGCTTTTCTGGTACCCTTTAAACGCAAAAAATGCACCGGCAACAACGATAAAAATAATGATGAGTGACAAAATAATACCGATTATTTTTTTTAACATGTCATATGCCCCCACTTTGTACTATCTTATTTTACTATCTTAACACAAATTAGTTTGAGACATCTAAGAGAACTTTCGCCGTCACATAAACGTCATAAAGTCATTGGATGTCATTGGCAAATGATACAAAAACGCTTACAATGAGATTGTATGCTAGAAGCGTTACACAAAGGAGAAGATAGCATGAAAACACAATGGCAAACAGCAACAGAAAGAGCATTACTGTTAAAGCAACTCGTTGCACATCAAAGTGTGACGCATTCTGAAGGTGAACAATCGTTTCCTTATTTAGTGAAAGACCAATTGATGTCTCTCGATTATTTCAAAGCACGGCCAGAGCAGATCCATCTCGTACCGACAGATGATGGTCGACATGCGGTAGTCGCTTTATATCAAGGGGCAACATCTCACAAAGCCATCACATGTATCAGTCATTTCGATACTGTGGGCGTTGAAGATTATGGTTTGTACCAATCTGAAGCTTTTGATATGGATGCCCTCACAGCAACTTTTCAAGCACATGTTGAGGATTTTGATCATGAAGTCCAAGCGGATATTCTGTCCGGTCAATATTTATTTGGACGCGGCAGTATGGATATGAAACCGGGTCTCATGTTACATATGTCACTCATTGAAAAAGCCATCATCGAACAGTGGGATATCAACCTCATTTTGATCACTGTGCCTGACGAAGAAGTCACTTCAAAAGGAATGCACGCCGCAGTGGCTTACTTAGATGAACTCTGTCAGCAACATCAGTTCGACATCGTCTTACATTTAAATAGTGAGCCGACATTTCAACAACAAGGCAATGACATCCATTATTTTTATAGTGGTTCGATTGGTAAAATTATGCCAGGCGTTTTTGTTCATGGGCGCGAAACACACGTTGGTACACCTGCACTCGGTTTAAGTTCGAATTTTGTCATGAGTTATATCCTTCAAGAAATTGAATATAGTACTCGTTTTAAAGAAACATTTGAAGGTGAAGTGACGCCTTTTCCTGTCACATTAAAAATGAATGATATGAAGCACCACTACGATGTCCAAACACCATTTCGTACAGTCGCTTTGTTTAATCTTTTTTTATTCAAACAGAACGCAAATGATGTTTTCCAACAATTTAATGCGGCGGTCAAGGAAGGAATGAACAAAGCTTGGGAGGCTTATCAACAGCGAATGAAAGATGAAGATGTTGCACCAATGCCTCAATTGCAGTTGATGACTTATCAAGAGTTATATCAATATGCGTGTCAACATCATGGTAAGCGTGCGGTTCAGCATATGCTAGATCAAGCCATTCAAAACGAACAAGAGCCGCATGCACAGTCTATTATGATTATTGATGCGCTCATTCGCCTTTGTAAATCACTTGGCCCTGTCGTTATTACTTTCTTTGCACCACCGTATTATCCAGCAACGAATGCATCGTTTCATCCTTTAGTTGAAGCAATCAAACAAACGATTACAGACACTGCCAAACAACAATGCAATCGTGTATCGAAACGTATTCATTATTTTAATGGTATTAGTGATTTAAGTTACGTTGCTCCGTCTCCAAATGGTTCAGGATTCGATGCATTTCGCGATCACACCCCTGTATTTGGCCAGACGTACCAGATTCCATTTGAAGCGATTGAGCGGATTCAAGCCCCCTTCTTAAATTGCGGCCCTATGGGGAAAGATGCTCATAAAGTGACAGAACGCGTGCATCAACAGAGTGCCTTTGAAGAATTACCTATCCTCTTAGAAACGATTATTCAAACACACTTTTTGAATAACACAAACTATGTAGATGGTATCTCTTAAATGAGTATACAACTTTGAATACGGAGACACCCCCTTTAAAATAATGGAAACTAAAGTTTATATAATCGAGTAGGAGAATGCCATTATTTGACTATTCGTCCTCTCACACCACCGAGCGAATAGTTCGTACTCGGCGGTTCAATATCTTGCGTAAGCCAACTCTGCAAGCTGGGCTAATGGTATTAATCCCCACTTGTAGAGTTGTTTTGTTGTAAGTGCACGATGAACCTCGTGCGTGTTCGATAATCGCCAGTATTTCTTACGTGACTGTGCGATTCTCATTGCACTATTATGGTCAAGACCATATTGGCGTAACATTTTATATTTAGTTTTTACTCTTTTCCACCGTTTAAGAATGAGTTGTCTAAGTCGGCGGTTTAACCAAGATGGCGTGGTTTCAATAAATCCTCTGATAAAACCTCTACCAAAATAATTTATCCAACCTCGCATCACTTGATTAATTTCAGTGATAATCTCTTTAAAGGTACCGGGTCTATTTCGTTTCGTTATTTTCCTTAAGGTGCGTATTAAATTTCTTTTTGCTTCCGTAGTCGGTCTGAAACGATAAACCCCATTGACCTTGATTATTAGACAACTCAAGAACTTTAAACGTGTGACTGCTCCTACTCTACTTTTCTCTTCATTGACAACCAACTTTAGTTGCTTTTCAATAAATTTCGTTACACTCGTCATGACGCGTTCACCTGCACGTTTTGTGCGTACAAAGATGACAAAGTCATCTGCATATCGTACAAAACGGTGTCCACGCTTTTCGAGTTCTTTATCCAGTTCATGTAGATAAATATTACATAGTAAGGGAGAGATAACGCCCCCTTGTGGTGCACCTATCTTTCTTTCTGCGACTTCGCCAGATAGGTCAATGGCAGCCACTTGTAAGCTTCTACGGATAAATTTGGAAATTGACTTGTCTTGAACATGGTGTTCGAACAAATACATGAGCTTATCATGATTCAACATATCAAAGCATTGTTTCAAGTCACAATCTACGGCTATTTTATAACCTTCTTCGTAGCCTTAGTATGATGTTTCTATTCGTCGGTGCGAGTGTTTGCGTCCGACTTCCTTCAGATTCCACTTCGCAATGGACACCCTTGTCTTTCGCTAACAGTTCCTACTACCAAGCCTGTAACGGACTTTCACCGTCAAGATGTTACCCATGCCGGCCACACCAAGAAAAAAGCCGTCAAATTCTGAAAAAAGAATTTTGACAGCTCTTTCTTATAGGAAATGAAGGTCTATTTCCCAGTACCTCCCTAATATTAAACATTTAAGTGACTTTGATTTCACGTTTCAACCAAGTATTAATAAACAAGAGGTACTCACATTAAAATCCATGCATTTTCTAGAGAAGCGTATCAATATATGCTTCTTAGATAATAGTGGTGTCGGTAAGACACATCTGGCAATGTAGCTAGGAGCAGAAGCTTGTAAACAAAATATCAAAACGATATTCTATACTTTTAAAGAATTAATTGAAATCTTAACTACTTTAGAGGCCAAAGGAATAATAAATAAAACTTTAAAACAATTAAACAGAATCGAACTACTTATCATTGATGAGATAGGCTATACCCCCATCTCCAAAGAACAGGCAGATCTCTTCTATCAATTAATGTCACTAAGATATGAAATGAAATCCACAATCATAACGACGAATATCCCCTTTTCTAGGGGGGCATTTAGTAACAAGATAGCGTCAGCAGCCATGATTGATAGACTCATTTATCATTCAAAAATATTTAAAATTACAGATGATTCATACCGACTTAAAAATTATAAAAGCGAAAAAAGTTTAAACATACGTCACTCTTAAACCGCTAAAAAACGACATTTTCAAACCGCTTTGACATTGTAGAGCGCACCAATAATGAGAGACTTAGGCCACTCAACCTTCCTGCTTCTTTGTTAAATAGTTAAAGTAAATTATCTTCACCTGAAAGCAATCATTCTCCATTACAAATATTTTTAAATAAATATAATCAATATTATTTATTTATATAAAAATTTTGAATACAAAGCAAATATAATGACTAGTCAAAGCTAATCACCATTGATTTAGGTCCTCTAGTATAAATACCTTCTTCCTCAAGAATAGTAGTGATGCTAGACTAAGAAACGGACACGGTAAATTGATAGGAATTTCATGTATAATAAAAGAAATCAATTTATAGGAGTGTCAGTGATGGCGAGAAGAAAATACGATTATAGCTTTAAAATGGAAGCAATTCAATTAGTCGAATCAGGGAGACGTGCCTCAGAAGTTTCTAGAGATCTAGATATTCCTATTCAAACGTTAACAAGATGGCTGAGTATATACCGTAAAGACGGTGAAAAAGGGTTTGTCGGTAGCGGTAAACGTACGTCAAATAAACAAGCAGAAGCAGATTTAGAAAAGCGATTAAGAGATTTAGAAGAAGAGAATAAAATCTTAAAAAAGGCTATGCACATCTTTGCCAAAGACCAGAAGTAATATACAGGTTTATTTATGAATACCGACATGAATTTCGTGTTGTGAAGATGTGCCAAGTCCTTAGTGTTTCGAAAAGTGGTTATTATGATTGGAAAAATCGCAAGCCAAGTGCGCGTATAGTAAAACGTGATGGTTTGAAGAAGCATATTTATCAAATTTATATTAAGAGTCAAAAGCGATACGGAAGCCCCAAAATCACACAAATACTGAGGAGTCATGGCCATACTGTAACCCAAAGAACTGTCAGTAGATTGATGAAGGAGCTCGGTATAAGGTCTATCACAAAAAAGAAATACAAGGCAACGACCCATTCAAAGCATCATCTTCCTGTCTACCCTAATTTATTGAATCAACAGTTTAAAGTATCACAACTTGGCAGTGTTTGGGTGGCTGACATCACGTATGTATACACAAAAGAAGGATGGCTCTATTTAGCTACAGTCATGGACTTGTTTTCTCGTAGAATCATTGGCTGGGCGATGGCAGCTCGTATGACAAAAGAACTTGTGATGTCAGCTTTAAACAAAGCGTATACAATTCAAGAACCTAAAGAGGGATTAATCCATCACTCAGATCGAGGAAGTCAATATGCCTCAATAGAATATCAAAATTTACTACGTGAAAAAGGGATTCAGAGTAGCATGAGTCGTAAAGGAAACTGTTACGACAACGCATGTATAGAATCTTTTCATAGTATCATCAAAAAGGAATTGATACATCATCAGAACTATAAAACCAGGAATGAAGCGATGTTTAGCATTGTGGAGTATATCCTTACTTTTTACAATTCCAAAAGAGTGCATTCAACGTTAAATGATATGAGCCCCATTGAATTTGAGAAGAAATACGCAACAAAATAACCTAACTCAGAATGTACTTTTTGATTTTTAAAAGTACATGATGGGCTAGGCTAGCAAGCGAAGCGCGGTAGAATTCTCTTTTTTCTGTGTCCGTATTCTTGACATAGATCCATAGTTTCTAATTTAATATTTTTTAGTCTTCGTATTAAAATACTGACTACTGTTTCTAATTGTATCAATGAGAAAGCTGCACCTACACATGTATGAACTCCATATCCAAAAGATAAGTTTAGTGAATGAGAAGATAGTATCTTATTTTCTTCTAACGTTCTGTAAATATTAAATTCATCAGGGTTAATAAAAGCTTTTGGATCTCTATTTGCGGCACCAATCATGCATATAACTACGTCATCAGTGTTGAGCTTTGTCTCATATAATGTGAATGGCTTTGATAATTGTCTAGGTATTAATTGAACAGGAGAATTGAAACGAAGAGTTTCTTTAATTGCTAGTTTTAATAATTTATGATTAGCTTGTATATCTCGATATTGACTGGGGTTACTTAACAAATTATAAAATAAATAAGCTAGTGTTTTATCAACCGGTTCTGTTGCAGCTAATAAAACATTTAGCGTTAAAGCTAAAATTTCTGTATCATTTATTCTATTTTTTCCATTTTTATAGCCATGTAAAATTGAAATTAGATCAATTTTTTTAGAATCTTTCTTTTCTTTTATTAAAGGCATCAAATACTCTTCTAGTTTATCACTACAGTCTAAAGAATGTTTAACTTCTTGTTCGTTTAAATTGAAAGATGTGATAAATTTTGCAATACCATTATGCCATTTTCTAATTATTTCTGCATCTTTTATATCAATGCCTAATAAATCTAACGAACTTTGAACTGCAAATTTTTCACCAAAATCACTTACTAAATCAATTTCTTTCTTTTTAATATACATATCGATTATATCATTGGTTCTTTTTTCTATCATAGGTAATATTTTTTCAAGGTAAATTCCTGTCATACCTTTTAATATAACTTTCTTTTTCGAGCTATGTTCATAACCTGACATTTGTGCTAACACTCTATCTTTCATAACAGGTTCAGCTCTTTCAGCTAAAGTTTTAGTTGTAAAAATATCATCGTTTTTAAGGATAAATTTTACATCTTCGTAATTACTTATAAAATAAGCATTAACAGTTTCTTCATAGTGAACAGGATCATATTTTCTAAAAAAATTAAAATATGGAACAGGATTCACTTCATAATCTCTTTCGAAAATACTTCTAGACTCTTTTAACATAATGATTCCCTCTTTCAGTTAATATAATATAGCCCTGATGTTTACTCATCTTTAAATCAAACTTGTTAGTTGCTATTTTTTCACCTAACTCCCATTGTTCGTGATAAGCCATTAATGTTTCCTGAGTATTAATAATTGGATTAGCATTTAAAAAGAAAGGTAATTCAGCTAATACATATTGGGCAGCATATTCTAATGCTTCTTTAGTAATTTCCACAGAAGTATTAACACTGTTCTTTTTACTCTGCAACGCTTGCATTGACATCTTTAAACAACTATTTTTAAAGTTATTATCTGTATTAAACAGATTTACAATATTTTCATATATCCCAATATAAGAAACATTTTGCTTAAAATCTGAAAACCTATAGATTCTACTAGTGACAGTCCTTCCACATTTAATAAGTTCATCTTCACAAAATCTTATTTGTCTATTGATTTCTTTGCGCACTTTTCTATTTGCTTTAGTAGTCGAATAACCAAGGCATTCTAGTATATTTTTTGACTCTTCCCCGCCTAACAGAATAGTAAATTCATCAAAGTTATTATTAGCCCATTGAATTATTTTTCTAATATATTTTTCATTATATTTACTCGTAAATGGACTAATACCTAAAATGACATGCTTTTTCTTTTGGTAAATTTTTTTACAGTTTGTGGTTAAAAACTCTACTTTGAAATCATACAATAGTAATCACTCCTTATAATTAACCAGTAAAATGTTTCTAGGTTAATTATTGAAATAATACCAAATAATTCCCATTAAAGCAATTCTATTTGACAACAGAGGAAAAAATCTTCATAATACAATTAACCGGTTAACCAAAAGGAGTGGTAATGATGGAAACACAAAAAAAAGTAATACTAACATTACAACAATTCATAATAGAAAGGGAAAACGCTAATAAAAGAAGACAAAATTTTAAAGACAACAACGAGCATCATTTATCTCTGACACAATTTCATATACTGGAGTTGATAGCTAATAACGACAAAGCTAACAATAAGTTTCTAGCCAACAAACTAAATATTTCTAATCCGGCAATTACTAAATCTATTAAAAAACTTTTATCTAGAGGATTAGTGATTGAAGAACACAATCATAATAATAAGCGGGAAATTCACTATAAACTAACTGAGGATGGTGCTCAACTTTCATCTGTACATGATAAATTACATCAGAGAGCAGTTAAAAGTTATGAAGACGTACTGAATGTTTTTGATGAAAATGAACTAAATGTCATTGTTAAATTTTTAGAGCGAAGTATTCAAGCGCTCAAAAAAGAGGATGCTGATAATAATGATCAAACCGAAAAGTAACGTCAAATTGTATGTCCTGTGTCTATTAGCGTTTTTCGCCTCCCTAATTCAAAATATATACACCCCAATTATCCCGAGACTTCACAATGAATTTCACGTCTCATTATTATACATAAATCTGACTGTAGGCGTATTTATTTTCATTATTGCTATAATGCAAATTATATTAGGACGGAGTATCGATACTAAAGACTCAAAACAGCTTCTTTTAACAGGACTAAGCATTATAATTATATCCAGTTTTATTTGTTCTATTACTCATAATTTTTTTATATTTGCTATATCAAGGTCAGTACAAGCGATCGGTTGTGGAATTATTCCCCTTGTTACATTAACTTTATTAGCTAGGTCAAGTACAGGAAATGAGCGGGCTTCGGCAATGGCAAATTATCAAATATTTTTATCAAGCGCCCCAGCATTGGCACCTATATTAGGCAGTATCTTAGGCGCTAATTGGAATTACTTTGGTATTTTCATTTTTATATTCATCATTGCTGTTTTATTATTCATTGTTATTTCTTTTATTGAAATTCCAAATATTGAAAAAGGGGCTAATAGAACAATAAAACCTGTGGAACCGAAATATTTAACTGATCACGTTTTTATAACTTTCATCCTATTTGGTTTCTTAGTCTTCTTTACGTATTTTTCAATATTAGTCGACCTTCCGATCCTATTAACGCATAGATATCATCTTAATGAAGGATGGATAGGTTTCTTATTTTTACCGATTACAATCAGTGTCATTATGGGAAGTATTTTTTATAAATGTATTTCTAAGATAAAAGATGAATTACTAATACTGAGATATACTGTGTTGGCTTTTTCCGTAGTCACATTATTATTCGGTATAATGAATAGCATAAACATAATCATTCTAGCAATCATTATATTCGGGTCAGGATTCCTTGTAGGCATCGTTCCGGCAATACTTTCAACTTTAATAACTCAAAGGTATGAAAATATAAAAGGAAAAGTATTAGGCGTATTTAATTTTATAAGATATATCGGTATGACTATTGGCGCAATAACGATTGGACTAGTGACACCACATAACACATACCTTTATTTTTTAGCTGTATCAGTAGTCATATTCATCGTATTTTTTTACCTTATGACAAAAGTATTCGAACGATCATTCAAAGTAGAAACTAAATAACAAGTACTAGTATAAAAATTAATTTGAGCTTAACAGTGACGATAATCTACATTTGCTAAATATCATTATTTATTTTTTATATTAATTACTAATCACGTTTACCTATTAAATATACGTATATTAAATTAATGATTATAAGCCTTAACGATTAATAATACTATTACTCTTAACTACTAAAAAGAAGCTGCATTCTAATTTTTTTAATAATACAACTTATTAACTTAAAATAAATATTTATTTACTAAAAAACAATTAACTAACAATAAATTATTTTGAGGAAGCAGAGGGAGGGGTAAGAAAGGTCACACTGTCGTTTCAGTTAAATCTAAGTACACTTCATTGTATAATAGCTGGCTGGCTTCCCAATTCTTAACTAATATTTTTGAGAAGTCTAGCCAGCTTTCCTTTATCAAGTTATATATCATTCAAATAAGCATAGATTCTTCACATTATAAAATAGCCGCTTTCTTTTCTGATGCTTTTTCACGTTTAGATAAGTTAAACATCGTCACAAGTGCGATTAAACCAAATATCGCTAACAAGATAAAAGCGAAATGGCTTGTGCCTGTAAATGCAGTCACCACTGAAATGACAAGTGGTGGGAAGAATCCGCCAAGACCACCCATCATTGAAACAATACCGTTTGCTACACCCGCTTCTTTTGTGAAATAATGTGGCACTAACTTAAACACCAGTCCATTACCAATACCGGCACAAACACTCACTGTTAAACAGCCAATTGTAAATAATGAAATTTGACTTGAAACCCCTAAAACTAATGCCCCTGCAATCATCACTGAGAAGAAAATTTTCAGCATCGTCACTGCGTTGAACTTGTCTCCTAAAATACCGCCTAAAGGTCTTAAACACGTTGCTAATGCGATAAACACACCTGTACGAATCCCGGCATCGACTTTATCAATACCGAAATTTTGTACGAGGAAGTTCGGTAAAAACAGACCAAATGCGACAAATGAGCCGAATGTAATAAAGTACCATAAACTTAAGTAGTACAGTTTATAGTTTTTCATTAAAATACGTGTTTGTTCGACAAGTGGTACTTTCACTTTAGGTTCTTTGTTGTCCCCTAAAAAGAACATGATAATCGCAAACACTGCCATCACAATTAAATAGCTACGTACAGTATTTTGCCATCCAATAATACCTGCAATCGGTGGCGCTAAAAATGACGATACAGCAGTCCCCAAGTTCCCCATACCATAAATACCGTTTGCGAGACCGACTTTATCTTTGGAAAAATATTTCGGTAATGATGTTACGCCGACTGAGAAAATGGCGCCCCCTACACCAAGGAAAAAGCCAGCAAACATTAACGCGCCAGGAGAGCTCGCTTGACTGAGTAAAAATATCGGTACGAGCAACACAATAAAGCTTGTAAAAAACACCCATTTCGCGCCAACAATGTTCGTTAAGTAGCCAAATGGCACACGAAGCACTGATCCTAGAATAACGGGAATGGCCAAAATAATAGAGAGTTGACCGCTTGAAATTTTAATATCTTGTGAAATAAACGGAATTAATGGGGCAATGATACTCCACGCCATAAACCCTGCAACAAGGCTGAGTGTTTGGAGCACAAGTTGTACGCCACCTTTTGATTGTTTCATTTCTCATTCACCTTTCTTTACTTGATGAGTTTGATGCATCATCTTGAACATTGTCAGTACGCTCACAGCAGATGCCTCATTCGATTTCAAGTTCAGTTTAACGGTATTGTGAAATTTATAACACAAGGAATTCCCCTATTCTTGCATGGCGTATCCCCTAACAATCGAAAGTGATAGTGTCCGCTTACAAATTTGATTAATGCACCATTGATCAAGCTCAGAAACTGGAATGCTGGATCGTGAATTGAATAATGGAGATTCATTGGTTTTTTAAACTTTTTATTTTATAATAGTCGAAACAACTAAAAATGAGGTGTTTAGAAATGATAAACTATCGATCGTATTCTGATGAACAACAAATATTTATGCTCAACATTGGTGGATTAGACATATATTCAATTCGTAAAAAAGTGGTTAAGGTAATTGAAAAATTGATTAAACCTTTCTCATCTCAACATCATCGTTACACTTTTATCGATGTCGACGAAGTTACAGTATTAATCATTCAAGCAGAAACACAATTCATCCCTACTCTCATTAGACGTTTATGTAAAAAAGGATTAGCGATATATGAAGTAAAATTAGTAGAAGAACAAGATGCGTTATTTGATCAGTTTTCCGCTCATATGAATAAATCTAAAGCCTATGTCCTCTGAATATTTAGAATGGCATAAGCTTTTTTCTTAGCATTTGCTGAGGAGCAATTGTGGTTCAGATAGACTGTGACAGAAATTAATTTCTAATTCTATAATCGTTCATTAATAAATAATTGCTATTCTACATGAACAACAAGCTATGCATTATATAAACTATTTTCTCTTTGCTTCTCTTAATATTTTCAATTCGTTTTCACAATATTCCAACATTTCTTTTTTTTCAAATCCCAAAAACCATATAGTAACTCATGTAATTTTTCTGAAGCCATTAATTCACCATTTTTATAAGAATCATATACACAACTTTTATCTCGCTTAAATATTTGTATTCTGTCAAAAATTATTTCTTTTTCTAAAATGTTTAAGTTTTTCACCAAATTCCCTACTATATTATCATGATATTTTTTAGGCGTAGCACGTGCATATTTGGGGGAGATACTATAATTTTGTTCGTATCTTAATAAAGTACTCAAGTATGATAAATAAGGCTTTGTTGCTATAAGTGATAATTCAACTTGATAACCCTTGGATTTTAAAGATACTGCTGTTCGTCTCGGTACATCGACAGTTCTTAAAGTTCCCTCAATGAGCAGATGATAATGTTGTTCGCTTTGTAACTCAATGAGTGATTCAACCATTCGTCCTGCAAATTCATTTGTATATTCAACGCTTTTTTTACCATATTCCTTTTGTATATCAATGAATTTTGGGTGTTGCAATCGAAAAGTATCCCCGTCAATAATAATGATATTACCATTATAATGCGATTGCTTAATACGATAAATTGTAGTTTTTCCTGCCCCACTCTGGCCGCCCAATAAAATTGCAATGGGTCTTTTTATTGGTGTTTTTCCTCTAGTCAATCCCTACAATTACGTTCAAGTGCCGTTTGAAAATCAATTTCTGTGTATTCTATTAATCCCATTTAGACTACAACTCGTCCTTTTGCCACTTCTAACATGCGCTCTATTCCATCTATATACCGCTCTAATGTATTAAAATTTTCAACAAGATAGATTTTTGTATTGATGAGTTCTGATAAATCATCGCTCATTAATATCCAAGGATTTGTATCATCGTCAGTAGTAGTAGTATGAGAAAAAATGGATGAAAGTGTATCAACAACCCGATTCAAATTAAAAGTTGAGGATGCCACAAAATATCGTGTAACATCCTCAACTCGAAATGTTTATAAATATCATTTGCACACCTGGGCGAGACTCCTGAGGGAATTGTCTGCATACTGCTAACAGTGACTTCTTAACTTTAAAAGTGGCTACCGTTTATCGCAGTAGCTGTTTGACTTCTCAACGTATACACTTTTGAGAAGTCAAGTCAGCCTTGCGGGGGCAGTACGACGAAATCTTTGTTACACATGAGATTTCTGTACTGCTCCCAAAATCCACAATGAATGGGTGCGCTGGGAATCAATAAACGGTGTTCCAAAAGCAGGATTTTCGACAGAACTCCCGCGATTTCGGCAAAATTTGGAAATCAATTTTGCTCATCGCTCTGTTCTGCTCAAATCCTAAGCGCTTTTGTCACAACCTCCCCCTCAGCCCCTAGGAACGCGAGCCCAAGGTAGCAATCATGCAATATACGTTTGTAACAGAAAATGTTTTCACCATCGCCTTTGTAGTAAGGCGTGTACAACAACCTCACTCTTCCCCAACTTTTAACACAACCATGCTATGAAAACACTAAAAATCCAACAACTTCTTCTTCAACGCATACTCCACTAACTCCGGCTTCGACTTCAAATTCAACTTATCCATAATACGCGTTTTATGCGCCTCAACCGTCTTCACCGATACAAACAACTTCTCAGCAATATCCTTATTCCCATAACCTTTCGCAATTAACGGTAAAATCTCCAACTCCCGCTTCGACAAAACTTTAAACGGATCATTCGAATACTCTCCATCATGAGATGAATGCACAAACTCTTTCACCAAAGAAGTCGTCATTTTCGGATCAATATACGTCTCACCTTGGTAAACTGTACGAATCGCTAACAATAATTGTTCGTCCGGCGCATTTTTTAAAATATAGCCACTCGCGCCACTTCGCAATACGTGAAATAAATATTCTTCATCATCATACATCGTGAGTATGAGAATTTTTGTATTTGGGAAACTATCTAAAATTTTACTCGTCGCAATTAAACCTGATTCTCCTGGTGGCATACTTAAATCCATAATCAATACGTCCGGTGCGTGCTCCATCACTTTTTGATATGCTTCGACACCATCTGCAGCGGTACCCACCACTTCCATATCTTCTTGAAAGTTTAAAATCATCGAAAAACCCGTACGTACAACAGCGTGATCATCTGCTATCACGATTCTCATGCTACATTCCCCTCACTTTTGGCTGATTGGTACTTCGAGTGACACAATCGTGCCTTTTCCTTTTTGCGTTTCAATATTGAGCTTGCCATTCACCAATTCAGCACGTTCATACATGCCATAAAGCCCCAAACCTGTTCCTTTAGGCGATTCACTCGGTTCAAATCCTCTCCCTTGATCTGAAACTTCTGCATAAAGGTAATGATCGTCTTTGCGAATAATGACATCCACATCATCGACGCCCGCATACTTCATCGCATTAAATACCGCTTCTTGCACGATACGGTAAACGACGGTTTCGATTTCCGCATCAAAGCGCTCCGAATCAATATCAAAATGATAATTAATCGCTAAACCATAGTTATTTTCCATCTGCTTGAAATACGTTTTAAATGCTGCATCTAATCCTAAATCATCTAATGAAGATGGACGCAATTCTGATGATAGATTACGCAAATCATCAATCAGCTTTGTCATTAACCCTTCAATATTTTTGGCGTTCGCTAAAATGACATCCATATCACTTTGATATTTCAATAAACGCATCTCTACATTCACGTTGATTAATTCTTGAACAACCCCATCATGCAATTCACGTGAAATACGTTTACGCTCGTTTTCTTGTGCAGCGATTGTCTTTTGAATCATATTGCGTTGATACAATTTTTCTTGTCGCTGCAATTGTGCGGTCACATTTTGTAATGTAAAAGCCTTGATTTGTCGTTCTTCATCAATCGTTTGATAGTTTGCTGTGAAAGGTTCAATTTTATTATCCGTTGTTTTCATAAACACTTGAAATGTCGTATCACCAATTTCTGGAGACTGAAGAAAACAATTTTTACAAGTACGTAATGCTTGTTCATTCGTATACCCTTCGCAATGGCCACATATCGTTGTTGAAATACCACTCATATCATTATCGGTTGAAATGACTCGCTTGGCCGCTTCATTCATATCAATCACTTGGCCTTGTGCATTGATAAAAATAATCATTTCAGATGTTTGATGATAGTAGGCTTGTAAAAAATTTAATAACTCAGTCTGTTGTTGTGGCATTTATTGCATCACCTTATCTTCACTTGTCAAACCGCCAACACCTTTAATGGACGAGATATCATTTGCGATGTGAGGTAATGGTTTTTGGTCACGTTGCCCGAATAATAGGACGCCTTTCACACGATGGTTGTGCCATAGTGGAATCGCGATCAAAGCCGTCAATTGCTCACTCATTAATATAGGATAATCAAACAATGCATTTTGAATTGCATCATCTGTAGTATCGGGAATGATCATCGGCTTGCCTGTTTTCATCACATTCCCTGCAATGCCATGCCCATTACGTAACACGATGCGACGATATCGTTCATTCAAGTTGCCTGACACGTAACGCCATTTGATTTTCATTCCTGCATGATCTTCTGATGGCAAAGCAATACCAGCAAAATCAAACTGGTATTCATCACGCAATCTATCTATTTCATCTTGATAATCATGTTGCGAAAAATCAATCTGGTTCACGGTCATCACCTTCCATTAAATTTTATGTTTGCGATAAATAATATAACTACGACTTGCATACGTCACCGGCACACTCCACACGTGAACAAGACGCGTAAACGGCCAGCAAGCCATAATCGTAAATCCTAAAAGGACGTGTAATTGAAATGCAAGTGGCACCTCTGTCATCAAACTGGCATCTGGACTTAATGTAAACAACCCTCTAAACCAAATAGAAATCGTTTGACGGTAATCAAACTCTGGCGTTGTCGCATTCGTCACTAATGTGGCATAACAGCCGACAAATACGATAAGTAATAATAAAAAGTTAACGAAAATATCTGACGCCGAACTTAAACGACGAACATTTTGTTTCGTAATCCGACGCGCAGTTAACAAAAACATGCCAATTAATGTTATTATACCAAAAATACTCCCAATATACACTGCACCGATATGATAGACGTGGTTATTCACACCGACCGCTTCTAACCAATGTGCAGGGATAAGTAACCCAACGACATGTCCGAAAAACACAGGAATAACGCCAAGATGAAACAACAAACTGCCCCACTTTAATTGCTTCTTCTCAATAAATTCACTCGATTTTGCAGTCCATGAAAATTGGTCATAACGATAACGTGCGATGTGCCCAATAACAAAAACTGCAAGACAGAGGTACGGAAATATCACCCATAAAAACTGATTAAACATGCTGTGTCACCTCTTTATCTTGTACGATACAACGCTTGAACGTTTCACGAAGACCACGAATTAAATGAGCATATGGATTGCGCTCACTTTCCAAATGTTTCATCATCGCGTACGTTCCATCTTCAATAATCATGATCACGAGTTGTACATTTTCTTGCGCACGTGTATCACCATCAAAGCGTGCTGCATATAAAAATTCCAACATGAGTGGCAAGTAATCCGACAACTCTGACGCTGGCATTTCAAGCCCAAACATTTCATAGAGGACTTTTAACTTCGCCAACATTTGACCGCGTTCTTTTTGTGTATCCAGTTGATTGTAAGTCATATACAAAGTGGCTTTTTCATTAAAATCAAACGTGTCTGTGTAAAAAGCTTGTATTTCTGACAAACTCTTTTCATACATCGCTTCTCGATACGCCACGACATGCGGGAAAGCCGGATGTGTCTCATCAAACACTTCTTCAAATGTTTTAGGGTGGAAAGTCAATTTTTCAGGAAAGCTCAACTGCTGACTCATATAACCGAATGTATCTTTATACGTATTCAACATGTGTAGATCAATCACGGAAAATCCCTCCATAGAAACGCTCATTATACATTTCTTGACCTGTTTTTCCACCTGTACCCACTGGCACGCCGCAACCGTCACAGTTCGCACCGAAATGTTCACCACCGTAACCTTGACTACCTTGTGCTGTGTACGTATCCATGTATTGCTCTTTATGCGATGTCGGAATGACAAAACGATCTTCATGTTTTGCGATGGCAAGTAAGCGATACATATCTTTCGCTTGTCGTTCCGTTAAACCTACACGTGCTAGGCGAGACATATCAAATTCTCGGCCTGTATTTTGTGCACGCATGTAACTTCTCATCATTGCCATCCGTTGAAGTGAGCCTTTCACTGCCACTGTATCTCCAGCTGTAAAAAGTTCTGCTAAATATTGAATGGGCAAGCGCATCTCTTCAATTGCAGGGAATATCGCATCTGGGTTGTTACCCGCATTTTGTCCTTCAAAGTAGTTCATAATCGGACTTAATGGTGGACAGTACCATACCATTGGCATCGTACGATATTCTGGATGTAATGGGAATGCCAATTTATACTCAATTGCTAATTTATAAATCGGTGAATTTTGTGCTGCTTCGATCCATTCTTGAGAAATGCCGTCTTTTTCTGCTTGTTCAATGACTGCTTCATCAAATGGATTTAAAAACAAGTCGAGTTGCTTTTCGTACAAGTCTTGTTCGTTTTCAGCTGATGCCGCTTCTTGCACGCGATCTGCATCATAAAGTAACACACCTAAATAACGCATACGGCCTGTACATGTTTCTGAACACACTGTCGGAATCCCTGCTTCAACACGTGGGAAACAGAACGTACATTTTTCCGCTTTGTTCGTTTTCCAGTTGAAGTATACTTTTTTATACGGACAGCCTGTCATACAGTAACGCCAACCACGACATGCTTCTTGGTCAACAAGGACGATACCATCTTCGTCACGTTTGTACATTGCGCCAGACGGACATGATGCCACACAGCTTGGATTTAAACAGTGTTCACAGAGACGTGGCAAATACATCATAAATGTTTGGTCAAAGTTGAATTTAATTTCTTCTTCAATTTTTTGAATGTTAGGGTCTTGCGGGCCAGTAATATGACCGCCCGCTAAGTCGTCTTCCCAGTTTGGACCCCAATCCAACTCCATACGTTTCCCTGTCATCACGGAATGCGCTTTGGCTACAGGTGTATGTTTGCTTGGTTTCGCTTTTGTCAGATGTTCGTAGTTGTATGTCCAAGGCTCATAATAATCTTGAATGACTGGCATATCTGGGTTGTAGAAAATTTTACCTAATGCAATTTTGTTTAAACGTGTTCCTGATTTGAGCTCTAATTTTCCTTTTTTGTTTAACACCCATCCGCCTTTATATGTTTCTTGGTCTTCCCAACGTTTTGGATAACCAATGCCCGGTTTCGTTTCGACGTTATTGAACCACATATATTCAGCGCCTGGTCGATTGGTCCAAGTACTTTTACATGTCACACTACACGTATGACAGCCGATACATTTATCTAAATTCAATACCATTGCGACTTGTGCTTTAATCTTCAAGCCAATCCACCTCTTTCATCTTTCTTACAGCGACATACACATCACGCTGATTCCCAATAGGTCCATAGTAATTAAATGAATAACTGATTTGTGCATAACCGCCCATCAATTGTGTCGGTTTTAAATGAATTCGTGTTGGCGCATTATGAGAGCCACCACGTGTACCTGAAATGTCTGAGCCTGGTGTTTCGATATGTTTGTCTTGCGCATGATACATAAACATTGTTCCTCGTGGCATACGATGTGACACGACAGCACGTGCAGTGACGACACCATTGCGGTTGTAAACTTCTAACCAATCATTGTCTTGAATATCATGTGCTGCTGCATCTTCATTCGAAATCCAAACAGTGGGTCCACCACGGAATAACGTCAACATATGTTGGTTATCTTGATATGTGGAGTGGATATTCCATTTACCGTGTGGTGTTAAATAGCGTAATACAAGTGCATCAACGCCACCTTTCACCGGCTTATCTTTTGTTCCGAAGACCATTGGCGGTAATGTCGGTTTATAAACTGGCAGTGCTTCACCAAATTGTTGGAACACTTCATGGTCGATGTAGAAACTTTGGCGTCCCGTTAACGTTCTAAATGGTACAAGGCGTTCAATATTCGTTGTAAATGGTGAATAGCGACGGCCTTGTTTATTTGAACCTGGGAACACTGCTGTCGGAATCACTTCACGCGGTTGTGATGTAATGTTCAAGAACGATATTTTTTCAGATGCACGTTCAGATGAAATGTCTTTCAATGGCATCCCTGTTTGTGCTTCCAAATCTTCATATGATTTTTGAGATACGCGACCGTTTGTAGCAGAAGACACGTTCAAAATAACATCGGCCACTTTACGTGCTGTATCGATACGCGGTTTATTATTTTTCACTGTATCGTCTTCCCAAGTACCGACCATACTGCGCAATTCATCGTATTGGTCTTTGACAGAGAAGCTGACACCATGCGCACCGACTTTACCGTTTTCAAGTAAAGGACCAACTGAGATGAACTTGTCATACACATCTGTATACGTCCGATCAACGACTGCAAATGCTGGCATTGTCTTACCTGGTACAGCTTCCACTTCACCTTTCGTCCAGTCTTTCACTTCACCATATGCGAGTGAAATTTCTTGTTTAGAATCGTGTGCAAGTGGTGCAGTGACCACGTCTTTATAAGTTCCTGTTAAGTGCACACGTGCCATGTCTGAAAATGTACGGCTCAACGTTTTGAAAATATCCCAGTCTGAGCGTGATTCCCATAATGGATCAATCGCTGGGTTAAACGGGTGAATAAATGGATGCATGTCTGTTGATGAAATGTCATGTTTTTCATACCACGTTGCTGCCGGTAATACGATATCTGAATAAAGTGGTGTCGCTGTCATACGGAAATCTAATGACACGAGTAAGTCGAGTTTGCCGACTGTATCTTCACCCCACTCAATTTCTGATGGCTTGTCTGTTTCATTTGGTTCAGCCATAAGCGCCGATTTCGTACCGAGTAAATGCTTCATAAAGTACTCTTGACCTTTTGCAGAACTTGAAATCAAATTCGAACGCCATACGAAAAGTGACTTCGGATGGTTTTTACGTAAATCTGGATTTTCAACCGCAAAACGTGTACGGCGTGATTTCACATCGTCAACCGCACGTTTCAAAATGGCTTCATTCGTAAACTCACCCGCATCACGCGCTTCTTCACCCCATAGTAAACTGTTGCGATCAAATTGTGGATAAGATGGCAACCAACCATTACGTGCCGCTAACACGTTGTAGTCTGCTGGGTGTTGTAGTTTAATATTTTCCGCTAATGGTGACGCTAATCGGTCAACACCAGACTCTTCATATTTCCATTGATCTGTCGCAAAATAGAACCAACTTGTCCCGTTTTGTAAACGTGGTGGACCTTGCCAATCTTTCGCAAAGGCAATCGTACTCCAACCTTCAATCGGACGACATTTTTCTTGTCCAACATAGTGCGCCCAACCGCCACCATTCACACCTTGACAGCCACATAAAATAACTAAGTTTAAGATGGAGCGATAGATCGTATCTGAGTTGAACCAGTGATTGATACCCGCACCCATAATGATCATTGAGCGACCGCCAGTATCAATCGCATTTTGCGCAAATTCCATCGCTACTTGCGTCACAGTGCTCGCTTTCACACCTGTAATCTTTTCTTGCCACGCTGGTGTATAGAACGACGTCGCATCATCAAAACCTTTTGCTTCTAATTCCTGATTGAAACGTTTCACACCATATTGGCTCGCCATTAAGTCATATACAGTTGTCACATACGTTGTCTCACCATTTGGTAATGTCACACGACGCGCAGGAATGACACGTTTGAAAACGCCATTGCCATCATTATCAAAGTAAGGAAACTGCATCGTAACCAATTCATAGTCACCGTCAATGACAGTCATCGCTGGATCGATTTGCTCGCCCACTTCATTTTCCAACTTCAAATTCCACTGCTTGCCTTCTTCCCAACGTTGCCCCATTGTTCCATTTGGCACTTGTAGTGAATCTGTTAAACGGTCGATAATCATCGGCTTCCATTCGCTATTTTCAGACGCTTGACCTAAATCACTTGAACGTAAGAAACGACCTGCTTTAAAACCGTTGTCATCTTTGTCGAGACGTAAGATAAACGGCATATCTGAATATTGTTTCGCATAATTGATGAACATTTCTGACGGCTCATCTTCATAGAACTTTTGTAAAATGACATGTGTCATCGCTTGTGCAATCGCCGCATCTGTCCCTGGATTCGGTGCCAACCAATTGTCCGCAAACTTCACATTTTCAGCGTAATCTGGCGCAACAGACACCACTTTTGCCCCTTTATAACGCACTTCTGTCATAAAGTGTGCATCCGGCGTACGTGTGAGCGGTACGTTAGAGCCCCACATCATAATGTAAGACGAATTGTACCAGTCACTTGATTCTGGCACGTCTGTTTGTTCACCCCAAATTTGTGGCGATGCTGGTGGTAAATCCGCATACCAATCATAAAAACTCAACATTTCCCCACCGAGTAACGAAATAAAACGCGCACCCGCCGCATAACTGATCATCGACATCGCTGGAATTGGCGTGAAACCAGCAATACGGTCTGGACCATCTTTTTTAATCGTGTAAATGAGCTGTGCTGAAATGAGTTGAGACACATCTTTCCAATTCGTGCGGACATGTCCCCCTTTACCACGTGCTGACTTATAAATTTTTGCTTTTTCTTCATCTTCTACAATGGATGCCCACGCTTTAATCGGATCTTGATGTTCCTCTAAAGCTGCCGTCCATAACTCCCAAAGCTTACCTCTCACATAAGGATATTTAATACGTAACGGGCTATATTCATACCAAGAAAACGATGCCCCACGCGGACAGCCACGCGGTTCAAACTCCGGCATATCCGGTCCACAACTCGGATAGTCGATTTGTTGATTTTCCCAAGTAATCACACCGTTTTTCACAAATACCTTCCATGAGCATGACCCGGTACAGTTAACACCATGTGTCGTACGTACCACTTTGTCATGACTCCATCGTTCACGATACATCTTTTCCCACTCACGGCTTTTATGTTCTAATACTGACCAATTGCCATTAAATTTTTCAGTCGGTTTAAAAAATTGCATTCCAAATTTAGCCATAGATATCCTCCTTTTTCGCATAGCACGCCCTATCACTCTGATTGTACATTTATTCACAAAATGAAGATATTAGGGAAATACCTAATTCACTAGTGGGAATCCCTAGTGTTTGTTGTGAATTAAAATGAAAAATAGGGAAATGATAACGTAGAAGTTTATGAATAAAAAATATTTCAGATTTTTCTGGCAATTATGAAATTTAAGGTTTATAATTAGTCTATCACATAAAAAAGGGGCTAAAATTATGAATAAAGTAAAAGAATTACCAATTGAAGTCTTGGAAAATTTAGAATCATGTTCATGTGCTTGTGGAACTGTTACTGGTAAAGGATCAGGCGTTTAATTATAGGGAGGTTATTAATATGAGTAGGGTTAAAGAATTGCCAATTGAAGTCTTAGAAAATTTAGAGTCATGTGCATGTGCTTGTGGACAAAAAATAGGAAGTGGTAACGGGAATTAAAAAGGGGCAGTTGTTCCTTTTTAATTTTTCCTTATTTGGAGGGATTTTATGTTTATAGCTGAAGATTTATTATTTATCACCGCTGATAGTAAGTATTTAATTTATAGTGGCTCATATCATAAAGCGTTAATAGTAGATTCTGAAATATTTGCTAACTTACATAAACGCAATTGCAAATATTTTTCACAAAAATATCTGGATAAAGATATACTTGAAAAATTAATAAAGCATGGAATGATATTTAAATCTTATACAGACTATGTTATAAACAATTATTATAATTCTACATTTAAATTTAGAAGCACTGATATTTCAATAAATACCGTTTATTTCCACGTTACTCAACGTTGTAATCTAAAATGTAGCTATTGCTATAATAAAGATAATTTAAATAAAGCTGATATGTTAAAAACTGATACTGTGAAAAGCATTATAGATAAACTTGTAAAAATAAATGTTAAGCACATTAATTTTACTGGGGGAGAAATTTTATTACGTAAAGATATTGAAGAAATAGTGAAGTATACATATGAAAAAGGTATATCTATTGATATTTTAACGAATGGTTTACTACTCAGTAAAAGAAAAAATTTATATAAATACGTTGACAAATTCATAATAAGTTTAGATACATTAATTTCTGAAAACAATAAAAGAATCGGATTGGAAATAGATAAATTATTAAGCAATTTAAATAATATACCTAGTGAGTATAAAAACAAAATTTCAATTAGATCTGTAGTATTTAAAGATAGCAAAGATTGGATTGATGTAAAAAATCACATTGAAAAGACTTTAAAAATGCAACATATTAAGGTTCCCTTCATTCCAAATTCACAAGAAGAAATAAACTATATGCCTGACATGAATTGTTTTGTTAACGACGAAGATAATTGTATTCTAAGTGGAGCAACTTGTGGGGCTAGTTATAAGATATTAGCTATTGACTCGGATGGATGCGTATACCCTTGCCAAACAATGATTAATAAAAAATTCAAACTAGCTAACATTTTAAAAGAAAATTGGATTGAAGAGTTAAAAAATTCACTTTTAGTAAGAAGATTTCAAAACAGAAGTGTTAATACAATACTAGAATGTAGTACTTGTAATATCAGATATATGTGTGGAGGCGGTTGCTCCGCAATAGCAGAAAATTTGTATGGTGATATGAGTGAAAACAGCAAAATATTTTGTGAATTTCAGAAAAAGGTTGCATATAATAAACTTAAAAATGTCGTGAAAAAATATGGATAAGAATCTATGGAACCTACTATCTAACTACTATATCTATGAACTGAAAGACTTTTCTTATAAAAATATAAATCATTTTATAATGGCCCAAAACGATAAATACTTCAAATTTTCATTTAATAAGAATTATTTTTGGAATATACTCGACATATTAGATTTCGACTATTTTGTTGATGATAAAATTCATTTATTAAATTCTAATTCTATCGATTCTAACATTGATTACAGTGGTTCGATTATAACAAGAATAAACAGTTCAAAAAACATTTTCACTGAATTAACTAGATCAAAAATAAATAACATCACTATATATCATGAAAAATATGGAAATCAACACTTTAAAATCCCTAAATTTAACCTAAAAACAAACAGAGTAAATTTTTATATAAAAACTATAGGAAAATGTACGTATATTAAGTGCGAAAGTTTTAAGAATATTATTAACTTAGATTCTCTAAGTAGATATGTACATAATATAATAATTTTAGACTTACGAAGTAATATGGGGGGAACTATAAAATCTGCAATTAATTTTCTTAGCTATTTTATAAGTAATGATGTTAATATGTTTTATTTGAAAAATACTAAAGAGACGTATAACGTAAAATCAATTAAAAAAAGCAAAATTAAGTTTAATCAACTTATTATTTACTATAACAACAAAACATTAAGTACAGCAGAATTAGTAATAAAAGTCCTTGCTAGCAACTTCGATGTATTTTTAATAGGAGAAAAAACAGGCGGTAAGGATATAGTGACCACTATTATCGAATATAACAAAATGTATTTTAAAATTCCTTGCTTTAAATATATAATTGATAATGAATTGGACAAACACTCTTATATACCTAGCAATAACCTTAACTTACTTCCGAAGGAGTTCAGTGATGTTAAATATTTTATTACAAAGTAAGCGTTTTATATTTGTAACCGCATTAATGACCCTTTTCACATCATTATTGACAGTAGCAACCCCTATTCTTTTAACTCAAATATTTTATTCAAATTATGCACTCAATACTCGCACCTTATACATTGTTATTCTTTTTATGACAATTACATATATCATACAAATTATTATGGTTATTGTAAGAGAAAACTTCGCTCTAAAATTTAACAAACGCTATGCCACACACTTATATCAAAATGTACACCAAATGAAGTATGATGAATTATTACAAAAGGAACCTACCTATTTAATCGACCGAGTAGGACAGGCAGTGACGAGTTTATATTTTTTTATTACTCAATCATTGATAGGGATACTTAGCAATGCGCTGATATTAATCATGTGTATAATCATCGTTTTTTATGTCAATGTTTTCATGACATTACTTCTATTTCTGTTAGTCCCTATCAATTTTTTTGGATATAAAATGATTAATGCAAAATTAAAAGAAAAAAGTATACAGATGCAAAAGGAAACTTCAACAGGCTATAAAGAAATCATCGCTGTTTATAAGAATGTTGATACGATGAAACAAGAAAATTTTAAAAGAATTGAGCATATGATATCTCCTTCAATTGAAAAGATATACAAATCTATGGCTAGTGTGAATCAATTCGGTCAGAGTAGTAGCTTAGTCATCAAACTTATTAATACATTCATTCAAAATTTAATGTTTTTTATTTTAGCGTATTTAATTATAATAGGAAAAACAAATGTAGAGGATTTGGTTATCATTAGCGTCATCTTGCCTATTTACTTTATCTCATTACAAGCATTTACAAATGTAAACTTAGAGTTTCGTGATTTACAAGCTTCTAAAGCATTTTTAGATTCTGAAGTGCTAATTCACAGAGAAAATAATCAACATCTAACATTGAAATCCATCGATTCAATTTCATTTGAACATCCATTAATTCAAATCAATGAAAGAAAGTTTAATTATGATTTGAAAAGCCAATTTTTTAAAGGCGATGTCATATTTGTAAGCGGTCCTTCTGGTAAAGGAAAGAGTACATTAATGAAGTCTTTACTTAACTTTCGACCGAGTATAGGTATAAAAATTAACAATATACCTATCGACGCATTTGATAAATATGTATTAAGAGAAAAGATACTTTATATTTCACAAGATATGTCTGTATTACCTATGACAATAAAAGATAATGTACTTTATGGAAAAAATGATGATGCAATAGATTGGAATCAATTCACGGAAAATATTATTTTGAAGAGTATTTTAAATCATAAAAATATAGATGAGGTTGTTTATGAAGGTGGGACTAACTTCTCAGGTGGCGAGAAGCAACGGCTAATGCTTGCCAGAATTCTACATGAAAATGTGGACTGTATTATACTTGATGAGGCGACAAGCCATATTGATAAATCTTTAGAAGATCAAATATTTAGGTTTTTAGTAGAATCATACACCGATAAAATCATTTTTGTCATTTCGCACAATCTAGAAAACAAACAATATTGTAACCAATTCATAGAAATAAATTGATTTTGATTATTAAGCAGGTGTACCTATCAGTACATCATGAGGTATCAGGTTTAATAACTTTTCAAAATAAAGTAACACGTTTATGAAACTAACCAGTCACTCTACTAGTCAAGCTTGAAGTTTGATATTATTTCCCCTTCTTATCATAGATTATGTAGAGACATGATATTCAGTTGCTTCCATTCAATATAATAAATATTTTGTCGAATGCATTGACTTCTAGACAATGTGATTTTAATTTTGAAATCATTTACATTTGTATTTAAAGTAACCAAAGTCCATGCAAACTACTTGACATAAAATAACTAAATTGATATATGTTCTAAACAAACAGGAGAGGTCTTGCCATAAGTAGACATTGAAAAAAGCGGCCACAGCGGTCGCTTTATTTTTATATAATTAGGAGTAATTATGAAATTATATTATGTAAATGCAATTTATGTTAACAAATTAAGAAATATAGATTCTAAAGTACTATTTAATAAATCTACTAGACCTTATTTGAGAATTGTATTGACTATCCATGATATTAATTATTTTGTACCATTAGGTTCTGCCAAAGATGAGAAAAAGTAAACTCTCAACTTTCTATAAAATTATTTAAAATTAATAATACAGATAACAAATTAGGGTATCTGTTCTTTTTTAAACATGATACCGGTTCCTAATCAATATCTTTCAAAATAGATATAGAACAAATCAAAAAGAATGATTATAAATATTATCAATTATTAATTAAGCAATTAATTTTCATAAGACGAGAGAAAAAAACCTTAAACAAAGCTCAAAAAGTATATAATAATACCACGATTAAAAAAATCCCCATTTCCCCTGACATGTGTGTTAACTTTTTATCATTAGAATCAGTGTCAACTCAGTCAAAATACCCTTTTGATTCGCATTAATCTTTTAACTCATATATTAAAAAAATTATTAACTGTTGTGAACCAAAAGCAATACTGCATCTCTCACTAACTTTTAATATTTCAAAAGCCATTTTATCTCTCTAAAATCAAACCGGCTAAAACCATCTACTTTTCTTTTAATTGTGTTTTACGTTTATATAATCAATCTTCATCTTGAAATCATAACTTTCACAAAAATTGTTTGGTGTACTAGCTTTCAATAATTTAGAAAATACCTTTATCATTAATTATGGCGATATAAAATCGAATAGACGCTTTCAAAATAAAATGCTACTTGTCACTATTGAAAAAACACCAAACAACGAAAAATCCTCGTTGCTTGGTGTTTTTATGTTGTGCAGTTTTATTTTATGCACGATGTTTTTGACGTCGTATGATGACTAAACCTGCACCTAACATGAATAAGCCGCCCACGATAGGTGCTTGTTCTGTCACACCTGTGTTTGGTAACTGTTGTGCGCCGTTCTCCGCTGTATCATGACCTGATGCTGAAACATTTTGTGTCATCGCCATATGCGCTTGACCCGTCATTTCTGTCGCATTAGTAGATGTCATGCTCACTGCTGGTGCCATGGATTGAGCCGTACCGGGATGTTCAGACGCTGCGTGCATAGCCGTTTGTTGTGCCTGTCCATCTGCTGTTGGTACTTTTGTCATCGGCACTACTTTTGATGGTTTTGGTTGCGGGAACGGAATCACGTTATCCCCTTTTGATGACGGTGGTGTTGTCTTTGGTGTTTCACTGTTTTGAGCGGGTTTACCGTTAATGATACGTTGGGGTTCTGTTGTCGCATATTGAGATAAATCAGCTGTTTTCAAATAGTTTGCAAAGACTTGTTCAAGTGAAATCCCTTCTTCACGAGGCCCTCCAAACATGTCAAAACCGTCTCCACCTGATGCTGTAAAGTCGTTCATCGCCACTGCATATGTACGACTCATATCTAAGTCTTCAAATTGACCTGTTTGCTTGTTTAATACTCGAATCGCGTTAATACGTTCGCCAGGTGCTTTATTCATATCGAAATAAACTTGAATCGATTTGGATACTTGTAACAGACCGCCATTTGCCGATAATTGCGTTTGACCGTCAGTTGTCATCGTGGGTGCACTTAAACTATGTTCAAAAGCCTTCCACACATCGCTTCCTTTGACTGAAATTTGCGCGATTGTATTGCCGAATGGTAAAACAGTAATGATATCATTTAATGTCACTTTGCCTTTCGCAATCGACGCACGAATGCCTCCACTGTTTGTCACCGCAAAATCAGAGGGACGACTAAAACCCTTTTGACCATACGCTTCCATAGCATCGGTAATCGCATTCCCTAAATTGGTTTCGCGTGTTCTTACATCGTCACGTTCACCTTGAAAATCAACTGTGTTATTCGGAATAATCACCTCTGAAGTTGCCTTTAGAAATGCGTCATTCGCTTTGTCGACTTGTGCTTTTACATCCGCATCAGGCTGCAAACCAGCTAAATTTTTCACGTTTAATAAACTGGCCTCGGCATTTGAAAATTGATTGCCAGACTGTTCAAATGTCAATTTCCCAACATTTGCGAGTGCTGTCCCTGTTTGGGCTAATACGTCTTGATCAAACTTTTGGCCATGTTCAATGACCGTATGCGAATGCCCATCAATTACAAAAATTGGATGATGATATTGTTTGTTTTGACTGAGTTGACGTGTTAAATAATCTCCACGCCATGCTTCTTTGGTTGTCGGATCAATCCCTAAATGAGAGAGCACGACAAACACATCGACTTTCCCATTTAAACGGTCCATTTCGCGTGTCACACTTGTTAAAGGATCTGCAAATGTCACACCGACAATACCTGTTGGACTTGTCTTTGTTTTCGTTTCTGGCGTCGTTACTCCGATCACACCATAACGGACACCATTTTTCTGAATCACGACTGAGGGTTTAAATGCCAATTTCCCATCTTTGTATACATTAGAGCTGACAATCGGAAAGTTGAGCATCCCTTCCAATTTTTTCAATTGATCATAACCAAAGTCGAATTCATGGTTCCCCGCTGTCATGGCATCATAACCGACTGCATTCATCGCTTTTGCCATTTCTTCTCCTTTAGATTGGTTAGATAATGGTAAGCCTTGAAACGCATCGCCCGCATCGACAAGTAAATCCGGATTTTGTTGTTCCTTTAACGTCTTCAACTTCGCCATACCCAGTACACGGTCTTTTTCTTCCACCATGCGGCCGTGAATGTCGTTCGTATGTAAAATCGTATGTGTGGATTTCGTCGTTTCATTTTGCACACCATCCGTTGAAGTCGCTTGTGGTTGTGTTTGTTTAGTCGACAATCTTAACATCATTGGCGTGTCTTTTTCCGCTTGAGCTACATTTTCTGTTGTCGTTGGTGCACTTGCTTGCGTTGTATCACCTTCAGTCGCAGCTTCCATTCCAGTAGGTGTCCCTTCCTGTTTCACAGCCGTCTCACTTTCCGATGGCTTTTGTGCTGCTTCTGCTGTTGTTGCTTGTTGTTGTGATGTCATATCCGGCTGACTCACTTGCGTTGTAGTCTTTTCAGCATTCAATTTCTCTTTAGTCTCCGGTGCTGCCTGTTGCGATGTTTGTTCAGCTGCATCACTTGAAACATTATTGAACACCAACACAGCGATGACTAACATCATCAACAGCATTATACTTTTGAGCCCTATCCTTTTCATATAAAACCTCCTTATTTTCATTACAACTTTATCCTAGCACAAAGCCTCGCCCAATTGTTTAAAATTTTTGTTAATTTGCTGATAAATATAGAAAGGTTTTTGCTTATATTAAAAATGAGGCAGACGATCATTGGACATAATAAACAAATAAACAATTGAATGCATTTGTAGGTATTGATATTAAACGGTATCAATCAGGAACTTCAAAAAGTAGGGATACGATCAACAAAAGAGGAAATAAAAAAGCAAGACGTTTATTGTACTTAATCATTATGAACATTATTAGGGGAAGAAATCATTATCAAAGCCATATTGTGGATTATTATTACAAATTAAGAGAGCAGCCTCATGGGAAACCCCACAAGACTGCCGTAATAGCGAGTATCAATCGCTTATTAAAGACCATTCACTACTTGATAGTCAATGATAAATTATATGATTATCAGAAAGCACCACACTAACGAAACCATATAATCATATACATCATAACACCTTATTCAAAAAGGTAAAAATTGGACGGTCTAGTTCAATAATGTCATTTTGAATTAACACGCCCTTGACTAATCGTAGGAAAGGGAATGGGAAAACTTAATGACCCAGTTCCGTTTATTTTAAATGCTGTTAAACTTTGATAATCCCGCTTCTGAACTTATTTATCTAAGCAATCATCCCTATTCTCACATTGCGATTTCATTTCCAAACAAGGGAGTCGAGTATGCGCATACGTCGAGACTTATCCTAACAATATTCAGAGGCACACATTTTGATTGCGTCCTGAACGAGACTCTTGAGGAATCAGCTGAAGTCGAAAATCCAATTTGGCTTCCATCCAGTGTACACATCAATCAAGCCAAATTGAGTTGAGACTTTCACCCCTTATTCTCCTCTTCCTCTCCCCGCGATTTCATCTCACAAGAGGAGAGATGGCACTTTGAGATTTCTTACATATACAATCAGAAGCACATACTTTGAAATTGCGTCCTGAACGAGACTCTTGAGGGATCAGCTGAACCGGAAAATCCACCAACGCTTCAACAAATCTTATTTTATAATTAAAGCGTTGGTTAGTTGAAGGTTCAGCCTTATTCTCTCTTCCCCCCGCGATTTCATCTCACAAGAGGAGAGCAACTGGTATTTCTTGTGTAGTTAACAAGAAACGCTATAAACAATAATGCCGATTGCTAGAACCGTACAAGACTCCTGAGGGATCAGCTGAAGTCGAAAATCCAATTTGGCTTCCATCCAGTGTACACCTCAATCAAGCCAAATTTAGTTGAGACTTTCAGCCCCTCGGAAAGCGCAGTACGGTTCACGCAATCGGCGTATTAATAAGAGTCATGTCAAAGAAATCTCACGAGTAAATACCATCTCATCTACCCAACGTGCTATCTTCTCCTCTTGTGTCGGATGCAAATCGCTAAAATCACGATCGTCAATCAAAACTGCATGCCCTGCTTCTGCCCATTCATATGCCACTTCAATTGCACGCTGTCGCTCACCTTTAATCAACACCGTGTCAAAATCAGCAGCTGGCTTCAATACCGCTTCATCTAGATCCCTTACTACATGTCCGACAATGGTAATACCTGGCCCCATACGTTCAGGCAATGACGCAATACGGTCTGCTATCGTCGTTACTGTCCCCGTTACGACATGTTGATTCACACGTGTCGCATTAAAAATAATCGCTACTGGAAAATCGATGCCAATTTGTTGTTGAATCGTACGCATGAGTTCGGGTAACCGTTTAATGCCCATATAGATGGCGAGTGTGCCGTCATTTGCGAGTGTCGTCAAATCGATATCGTTTTCTTCATTATTTTTAAAGTGGCCTGTCGTAAAAGTGATGTGTGTCGCTACCCCTCGCTCAGTTAATCCACGGCCCAACTGACTCATCGCTGCACTCGCCGCAGTCACACCCGGTACGATTTCAAATGGAATTTCGTGTGCGCGTAACGTATCGACCTCTTCTGTGACGCGCCCAAATATTGCAGGGTCGCCCCCTTTCAAGCGAACGACCACTTGTGCCGTTTGCGCCTTTTCCACTAACAATGCATTAATGCGCGCTTGCTTCGTTGTACGGGTATAAGGAGTTTTACCCACATGGATCCACTCTGCATCTGGGCGTGATGATTGTAACAAGAAGGGATTCACGAGTTGATCATATAAAATGACATCCGCTTTTTGAATACAACGTTCAGCTTTTTTCGTCAACAAACATGGATTGCCCGGACCTGCACCGACTAAATACACTTTTGTCGCTACTTCCGTTAAGGCAGACATACATAAATATCTCCATCCACCACTTCAACAGGATATGTCGCGACACAACCTTCATCCGGCTCTTGCACTTCACCCGTATTTAAATCAATCTTTTGGTCGTGCAGTGGACAAAATACATAATGCTCGCTTACTGTGCCTTCAGATAAAGGCCCTTGTTGATGCGGACACACATTATGAATTGCTTTAATGTCGCCATCTTCTGTTAAAAACAATGCGATAGGCGTCTCACCGACATAGACTTTTTTACCGATTAATGGTTCTAAATCTGTTAACCTCGCCACTTTAACTTTTTGTTGTAACATCGCCTTACACCTTCTCAACTTCAAATATTTTTTGCTTACGTTCATTTTTCACAATGTCATGCCACGGTTCTTGTTCGACAGCTGCTTTCGCAATCATGATACGGTCATATAATTCTTGTTGTTTTTCTGGATCCAAGACAACCGCTTTCACTTGGTCGAATCCTAAACGTCTTAACCATGGTGCTGTACGTTCTGCATAATTCGCTGTTTCACGATAATACTGCATGTACGCACCGCATAATTTAATGACATCATCTTCTGTTGGTACTGTCGTTAAATGTTCAGCGACTTCAACAGTTGTACCACCATTTCCACCGACGTAAATTTGGAAACCATTTTCGACGCCGATGACACCAAAATCTTTCACACCAGATTCGACACAGCTACGTGGACAACCCGATACACCCATTTTAAATTTGTGTGGCGTATCAATATATTCGAATGTCGCTTCCAAACGAATACCTAAGCGTGTTGTATATTGTGTACCAAAACGACAAAATTCTTTACCGACACAGCTTTTCACTGAACGTGTTTTCTTCGCATAAGCTGACGCTGAACGCATACCGAGCGCTTCCCATACTGCTGGCAAGTCTTCCTTGTTCACACCATACAAACCAATACGTTGAGAACCTGTCACTTTCACTAATGGGACATCATATTGTTTCGCGACTTCACCGAGACGAATCAATTGATCTGCATCTGTCACACCCCCACGCATTTGCGGAATGACTGAGAATGTACCGTCTTTTTGAATGTTGGCATGGTAACGTTCATTCGCAAAACGGGATGCTTTTTCATCTTCATGTTCAGTTGGGTACACCATATTTAAATAGTAGTTCAAGGCAGGGCGACATTTTGGACATCCCCCTTTGTTTTTGAAATCCAACACATGACGGACTTCTTTTGATGTTTTAAGCCCTTTTGCGCGAATTTGTGTTACGATTTGATCGCGTGACAAGTCTGTACATGCACAAATACCCGTCGGTGCGTTTGCGACAAAGCCATCACCTAACGTATGTTCAAGCAACTCTGCAATTTGGCCTTTACATTTCCCACAAGAGTTGCCCGCTTTCGTCACACTTGTTACCTCTGCAACTGATGTTAAGCCTTGTTCTTGAATGGCACTCACAATTTTACCTTTTGAGACGCCGTTACAACCACAAATCGTTTCATCATCGTCCATTTCTGCAACGTTCATCGCATCGACCTCACCTGCTTTATGCAAAATCGACACGAGTGTATAGTCATCAATCGTTTCACCTTTTTTCATCATGTTGTAGAAACGGTTGCCCTCTTCTGTATCTCCATAAAGCACCGCACCGACAATCGCATGATCTTGAACGAATACCTTTTTATAAATGTTGTCGATGCCGTTAAACATTTCAATACCACGGATATCGTCATTTTCAGTAATGCGACCCGCACTGAACAAGTCACAGCCTGACACTTTTAATGATGTAAATGTTGTCGAACCTTGATACCCTTCAGTTGGACGTCCTGTAATATGGTCTGCCAACACTTTGCCTTGTTCGTATAAAGGCGCAACAAGACCGTATACTTTTGAGCGATGTTCCGCACATTCACCGACCGCATAAATTTTCGGGTCACTCGTTTGCATAAAGTCGTCTACGATAATACCGCGACCGATGTCTAGCCCTGCTGCACGTGCTTCTTTCGTAACAGGACGGATACCAACAGCCATGACCACCATATCTGCATCGAGAACACGACCATCTGATAAACGAATCCCCTCGACTTGTTTATCGCCAATAATTTCTTGTGTATTCGCTTGAAGTTCAAAACGTAATCCTTGTTTTTCTAGGTCCTTTTTCAATAATTCGCCTGCACGACGGTCCAATTGCACTTCCATCAACCATTCCGCTAAATGCACGACCGTCACGTCCATACCTTGTTCAACTAAGCCTCGTGCACATTCAAGTCCTAATAAACCTCCACCGATGACAATCGCTTTCTTTTTCGTTTTCGCGACTTCTAACATTTTTTCAGTATCATCAATCGTTCTGAAACCAACGACACCTTCTAAACGTGAACCATCAATGGGTAAAATAAAGGCGTCAGAACCTGTTGCAATAATCATTTGATCATAATCAACGACTTGTCCTTGTTCTGTCTCAACTTGTTGGGCTTCACGATCAATTTTGACTACCTTATCGCCTGTAATGAGACGAATGTGACGCGCTTCATACCATTCGTATGGGTTCATAATCGTTTCTTCTACTGTCATTTTATTTTGTAAGATGTTCGATAACATAATTCGGTTATAGTTGGGATACGGTTCTTTACCGATAATCGTAATATCAAAACGGTCTGGGTCACGGTCTAAAATTTCTTCAATTGTACGTACCCCCGCCATACCGTTGCCGACCATTAATAATTTGGTTTTACTCATCATTATCCTCCTCAAGCGTCGCCAAAAACGCCTTTATTTTCGCCGCATATGCTTTTGTATGTTGAATTGACTGTCCCTCTGAACTGATACTGATCTTCATGCCTTGATGTTCAATATCCAGACTGTTATAAAAATCCGATTGCGTGCGATCTCCTGTATGATTCACCCATTGCGTCGGCGCTACATCATCACGGACTTGTTGATTCACTACTGTGTCATCTGTCGCAATGATGATGAGATCAGCACCATCCAGGTCGCCACGTTCATATCGTTTTTGAATCAGCTGAATATGTGTCCCCCACGTCTCATTCAAAAAGGCATCATTAAATGTAGGGCACACAACTTTGACATGTTTCGCCTCATCTTTTAATTTTATGAATTTTCGCCACGCAATGTTTCCACCACCGACGATGACGACCGATTTACGTGTTAGATTTAGCTGGATAGGATACATGGTGTCACGCCTCCACATGCTTCAAGTCGATGTAAAATCACTTCTTTTAATACCGGGTGAAAGTTAATTGCTGTCGTAAAAGTGACGTCACACGGTAAATCGAGTGCGCCTATACATTGCTTTGTACGCTTTACTAAATAACCATCATAAAAGAAATACGGAATAATCAGTAACTTCGGCCATTGTTGGGCAAGTTCAGCTAAGACTTTTTCATAATTTAACTTCCCGTAGACCATACACGGATAGCACGGCCGTGACGTTGTTGACAGTTCGTTCGCAATGGTTTCTAATGCGATGTCAGGTTCGTTAAAACGTGCACTGCCATGCGCTAACACGACAACAGCTGTATCTTTCACGGTCGCATCTAGATAACGTGCCATTTGCGCTGCCACCCAATTTTTCATTTTTGGATGTGTGCCGAGTGGTTGTGCCAAATGAAATGTCGTTTGAGGATACAGTTGACGCCAATCTTCCAAACTATCGACAATATCTTCATAATAGTGTGATGCAGAAAAGAGTAACAATGGCACTAAGAAAAGTTCTGTCGCGCCTTGATTCACTTGATCTTCAATCACTGTTGGCAAACTCGCCGTCTCACTTTCCAAAAATGCAATCTCGTAATCTACCTGTTCCGCTTCAAATAACTGTGCAACAAATTGTGTTAATGTTTCGTTCAGTTGTCCCTTTCTCATCCCATGGACAACAAAAATCACTTTACACAACACATCACCCCCTACAGTTGTATTGTAGACGAAAAGCGAACTTCAATGTGATAAAATTCACATAAAAATATAAAAGTAGGGAATCCCCTCTCCTGTATCTTGAGGGAATTCCCTATCATTTATTATCACGGTTACAGTTGAATCTCTCAACCGATCATCTTGCATTTACAACAATCAGATTATTCACCTTGCGCCCATGGTGGTGGTGCGAGTAAATCTTTATTATAACGTTCTGGAATTAAAACTTTTACCATCATTGCACCTTCATCGCCTGTTTCATCTTCAAATGAAAAGAACGTTTCATAACCACGACGTTCATAGACATCTTTTAACCAACTCATTTTGCGCGCTGAAGTCCCTAATACTACAGCAGGCGCTTTTAATGTATCACGTAAAATCGTTTCTTCCACATACGTCATCATTTGATTGCCATATCCTGCACCGCCATAATCGGGGTCTGTCGCAAACCACCAAACAAACGGATATTTAGAAACCGGGTGACTCGGCTCCCATGGAAAACGTATCGACAAGGTTGAAACAATTTTCCCATCGACTTCGAGCACATAAGCAGCATTGTTTTGAATATTGTCTTGAATCATTTCTAATGTCGCATTCACGGACGGCCAATCAATACCGACATCTCTTAAAGGTGTAAATGCGCGATGCATCAGTTCGTGCAGGGCCTCTGCATCGTCTAAAGTGGCCATTCTTATATTAACTTGAGACATAGTGTCGCCTCCCTTTATATTCATATGTAGTTAGATTATCAAAATTGATATCGTATCGAAATTAATACGCTTTGGTCACCTTGTTTGATGTTGTTAGGAATGCCATTCGATGCTGGGCTTACTATTTTGTTCAACTAAATTGATCACAGGTATGTCTTTACACATTCATATCAAAAAAAGAGCTGAGGTTTAATGATTACCCCAACTCTTTCATCATTACTATTGTCTATTTATTTTCGTTCAATGTGACGTGAGCCGTTGAAATATGCAAACAACAGACCGACAAGTATGCCCCCACCAATATAGTTACCAATAAATGCGAAGACGATATTTTTCAGCACGCCTAACCAAGAAGCTGCATCAAAGTTATAAAAGATCATCCCTACGAATAAGCCTGCATTATAAACGACGTGTTCATAACCCATAAACACGAAAATAATGACACCAATCGCAATGAAAAACGTTTTTGACAAGCCTTCTTTAAATTGCATAGAGACATAAATCCCAATATTGATAAAGAAGTTCGCGAAGATGGCTTTGACTAATATCGCTTGCCATGTCGATTCAACTGTTTTGGCGTCAACTGTTGATGTTAATGCCGCAATCATTTCAGGTGTCATCACTTTAGTGAAATACATTAACATAAAGAGCACAAATGCACCTAAAATATTACCGATAAAACAAATAGTAAATAACCACATCGTTTTGCCGAATGATACCGTACGATAGTAAAGTCCGACTGTCATATACATAAAGTTACTCGTCAATAGTTCCGCTTGTGTTAAAACGATGAACACTAAGGCAATACTAAACGCCGTCGCCCCCATTAAATTTACAACACCAGGAAGCGCCCCAGCCATTTGTGTTTTCATTGCGAGCATAAACACTGTCACAATAGTGAGTAAAAACCCTGACAACATCGATTTAAGTATGTAACGTGGCATCGCCTTATCCAGCATCACTTCTTTCATTGCCACTGAATGGATAATGCTTTGAATCGTTTCTCGTGATGCATACGTATCCGCAACTGTTTTTGTTGGTTTTTGAATCCCCATAGTTCAACCTCCATTTGATATTCAACCTTGTTGATGGTTCATGCAATGTCACTTACATTTTACATGAATTTCACTGCAATTGTCATAAAGTTTGTGAAAATAAATGCAAATTCTTTGTCATTTTAAATCATTTTTTATTTACAGCCCGACTGCATGAAATAAAAACAGCCAAGTGGCGTGTTATCCCATACTTGGCTGCTGTCTTATGTTGCTTTTCTTATAGTAAGCCTAACCATTTCCAATACGTCATACTCATAATGACAACGAGAATGTAACCGACAATCGTAATTGGAATCCCCGCTTTTAAGAAATCTTTAACAGTAAATGTTTCTGTCCCGTAAGCGAGCATACTTTGCGGCGAACTCACCGGTAGTAAGAATCCAAAACTGATGACGAATTGTTGGATTAATACGAAACCAATGGCATTGTCACCTAGGCTTAATGTGGATGTTAATGAAATAAAGACCGGAATTAATGCAGATGCTAAACTTGTCGCACTTGCAAACCCTAAATGAATTAAAATGTTAAACAGTGAAATTAATGCAATCGTTGCTACAATCGGCATGTCTTTTAAGCCCATTAAGCCGAATGTTTGGTCACTTAACCATTGTGCGGCTGTCGTTTTTAATAAGACGTTCCCTAACGAAATGCCGACACCGAATACTATGATAGTGCCCCATGGAATACGACTTTCGACTTCTTTCCAATTCATGACACCAATTTTTGGCGTTAACATCATCGCCAATGCAATTAATGTGATAGAAGAAGAATCGATGGGGTGTAAGACTTTTTCAGTTGACCAAAACACAAGTAACAATAATGAAATGATAATTAAGCGCCACTCTGTCGGTTTAACTGGACCAAGTTCTGCCAGTTGCTGTTTAACGAGCTCCGTACCCCCTTCAATCGTATCTTGTTCAGGCCGAATGACTTTGAGCATAACGAAATAAAGCACGATAGACATGATGATTGACCAAGGTGCGGCATACAAGAACCATTCGCCCCATGAAACGTCATGACCGAGTTGATCATTAATAAAGTTAATCGCTACGATATTTTGAGCAGCAGCGGTTTTAATCCCGATATTCCAAATCGATACCGCTTGCACAGCTGTAATGATGAGTAATGCTGCTAATTTACTGTTTTTCGCTGCTCCAAACGCCGCAATCATCCCTAATAAAATTGGTACAACAGCGCCAGCACGAGCTGTAGCAGACGGTACGAAAAACGCTAAAATAATAGATACAAGAATTGCCCCGATAACGATATTTTTCGTTTTATTGCCGACAAACGATAATACTAATAGTGCCAAACGTTTATGTAAGTTCGTCACTTGCATCGCGGTTGCTAAGAACAATGCTGCAGCAACTAACGCGACGGCACTCGTTGAAAAACCACTAAAGGCTAATTTCAATGCATTCCCTGTACCGAATAAGTCGTCACCTTTTAGCACCGCACCGCCACTTTGAGGATTGCCTAATGCTTGTGTTAAATTTTGAACTGGACTAAATCCGAGTAAGAGTATGATGAGACCGACAATAATCGTTGCAGATACCGGATACGTCACCGCTTCAGTCACCCATAAAATGACTGCAAATGCCAAAATTGCTAATGCTGCTTTCCCCATAAACGGTAAACTTGCAGGTGTTGGCATCAATAACACCGCAATTAATGCAACAAAGCTTAAAATAAACCATAACGGCTTAAATGTTGCCCCTTCTTTTTTCTTTGAAGCTGAAGTCATTGCCATTTTTGGCTCCCCCTTTTGTGAATTTCTTTACTTACATTGTATCAAGAAAGCGCTTCAAAAAGATACTTATGTTCAAATCTTCACAAAAATTTAATAACTATTGATTCAGTTGTATTTTCTGCTCCCCGACATGAAGCCATTGACGTTTAATCATAAAACGATAAATGACAAAAGTGACGAATGCAGGTAGGACAAAGTGAAACATAATAATGAGTAGCCACGTATTCAAACTCGCGCCCATCGTATTGATTGTCATAATTTGACCGACTAAGCCACTCGTTCCCATGCCTGCCCCTGCTGCATTATTTGTCATTGGGAACAGAACCGTCATGATTGGAGCGATAATCGCACTCGCTAAAGTAGGTGGCACGATAATGAGTGGTTTTAACAATATATTCGGCACTTGTAACATGCTTGTTCCGAGACCAATTGAAATGATGCCACTCACCCCATTTTCTTTATAACTCGTCACCGCAAAACCAATCATTTGGCATGCACAACCGATTGTCGCTGCACCGGCTGCTAATCCTGATAAATCTAACATCAATGCTAATGCTGCACTGGAGATTGGTGCCGTTAAACATAAACCAAAGATGACTGCGACAAGAATGCCCATCGCAAAAGGTTGTTGCTCCGTAGAAATCACAATCACTTTTCCGATTTCTAACATGAGTTGACTTAACACCGGACCTAAAAATTTCGCCACTAAACCACCTATCATTAATGTTAGTAGAGGTGTGACAATAATATCGATTTTCGTCTTAGCTGCATAAAACTGACTTAATTCCACAGCGATAAGCACTGCAAAAAACGCCCCGACTGCACCACCTGAAAACGTCTCATAGCCGAGCATACCGACAATGACTGCCGCAAAAATCACGAGCGGTTTCCCTTTCAAACCATACGCAATCGCCGCACCAATCGCTGCCCCCGTTAAACTTTGTGCAACCTTTCCCACTTCAACTAAAAATTCTAAGTGAAGACTTGGGAATAACGTTTGCTTACCAATCGTTTGCATAATTAATCCGATAATGAGTGAACTGAAAAGCCCAAGTGTCATATAACTGAGACCATCGATGAACCAACGATAGAATAATTTTTTCACTGAGTTGAACACTTCCAATCTTTGTTATTTTGTTTTTATAAATCTCATATTAACATAACATTGGAATATTTTTGATTTGAATTTTCATTTGGACAGATGCCCTTTTAAAATCCAGTTCATTTTCAAGATTGAGGACAAAAAAAGAAGGAGGATGGGACATAATAAAATTTTTGATGCTATTGATGCAATATTTTTGTTAAACTTGCCCTCCCTATGATTTGTGGCTTTAGATTGCCTTCATGGCTTCGCGTTCCTAGGGGCTGAGGGGAGGTTGTGACAAAAGCGCTTAGGATTTGAGCAGAACCGAGCGATGAGCAAAATTGATTTCCAAATTTTGCCGAAATCGCGGGAGTTCTGTCGAAAATCCTGCTTTTGGAACACCGTTTATTAATTCCCAGCGCACCCATTCATTGTGGATTTTGGGAGCAGTACAGAAATCTCATGTGTAACAAAGATTTCGTCGTACTGCCCCCGCAAGGCTGACTAGACTTCTCAAAAGTAAAAACATTGAGAAGTCAGACAGCTACTGCGATAAACAGTAACCACTATTAAAGTAAAGAAGCGACTGTCAGCAGTATGCACGGATTCCCTCAGGAGTCTCAGCCTTCTGGGCAATCTTACATCAAATACAGTCGATTAGGGCAAGTTTCTGAAATCAAGAAAACAATAGCATCAATTTTTATCCCATTCACGCTCATTTTCCGACCGTTTTAAAGTCATTAATGAATATGCAATCTATGTATAGCTTGAGGCTTAATTTTTTCAAGCCCCATCCCTTGGTATACACAACAAAATATAGTAAAGGAGCTGAGGAATCTTATATCCCAGCTCCTCTTCATCAAAATGAATAGGAAAGGGGTAAGAACTTAAATTTCACCCTCTCCCATCATTCAACACATATTAATATAAGCCTTTTGTTTCGTTGCTAATATCAATATAAATGTTTTTAACTTGTTGATAATTTTCGATGGCTGCTTTATACGTTTCACGACCGATACCTGATTTTTTGTAACCGCCAAATGGTGCACCTTCAGGAACTTGGTTGTACGTATTCACCCATACACGGCCCGTACGTACGTTTTTCGCAACATTTAATGCGCGGTTGATATTGGTTGAGAAGACACCGCCCGCTAAGCCGTAATCAGAATTATTGGCAACATCAATGGCTTCTTCGTCATCTTTAACTTTAATGACTACTAACACAGGGCCGAAAATTTCTTCTTGCGCTAATTTATCGTCCGCATCGTCCACTTCAATAATTGTTGGCTCAAAGAAGTAACCTTTGTCTAAACCGTTGTCTGTCATACGGTGACCGCCTACAAGAATTTTCGCGCCGTCAGATTCGTTTGCATAGTCAATATAACTTTGGATTTTATCGATTTGTGCCTGACCTGTTTGAGAACCCATTTGTGTTTCCATATCTAACGGGTCGCCCACTTTCACTTTTTTGAAGGCGTCAACCAGGCGTGGAATGAATTCATCGTACACATTTTCATGGACGATTAATCGAGACCCTGCACTACATACTTCACCTTGATTGAATAAAATACCTAATTGTGAACCTTCTAAAGCTAAATCAAGATTCGCATCATCTAAAATAATGTTGGCACTTTTACCACCGAGTTCTAACGTTGCAGGCACAAGTCGTTTCGCACCTGCTTCAGCGACTTGATAACCGACAGCAGTTGAACCTGTAAATGATAATTTGTCGACACCTTCATGATTAAAGATGGCATTACCTGATTCAGAACCTTTACCTGTCACAATGTTGACTACACCTGCTGGTAACACTTCTTGGAAAATTTTCGCCAATTCAATCAAACTTAATGGCGTTGATGACGAAGGTTGAATGACAACTGTATTCCCTGCAGCAAGGGCGGGTGCCAATTTCCATGAAGACAGTAACATTGGGAAGTTCCAAGCAACCACTGCACCCACAACGCCGATAGGTTCATGTTGAATGATACTCATAATGTGATCTTCCATATTGTTGAGGGTACCTTCATCAGTGTCTAACACACTACCAAAATATTGATAATGCTTCGCTGTATAAGGGACGTCAATACTGCTTGATTCACGGATTGCTTTCCCCGCGTTTAAAGTTTCTATATATGCAAAATGGTCTTTTTTCTCCATAATTTTGTCATGGACTTGACGTAACATATTCGCACGTTCTGCTTTCGAACGACGACTCCAATCTGGGAAAGCTTTCGTTGCTGCTTCTACGGCTTTGTCTACATCTTTTTCACTTGCTTTAGCGACTTGTGACAATTTTTCACCGTTTGCCGGATTATATACATCTAAATATTCCCCTGATTCTGCTGGAACAAATTCACCGTTAATAAATAAGTTATACTGCGCATCAATATAATCTCTCACATTTACACTCATGTATATTGCCTCCTTATATTTCGACACCATTTTAAACATTCAGATAAAATAATCGTTGCAACATTATTATTCATTGCGTTTAATGATGTCGTATTCAATATAACTCTAACTGTATTGTAAAGCGCTCTCACAAAAAGGTAAAGTACTTTGACTCATATAGAAAAAAGTATCTTCAGCTTCATGTTTACCCCTTTAAAAACGTAAAAAAACAAGCCTTCAATGAAGAAGACTTGTTTACTGGGGAAAAAGAAGTTGGCCTTTACGGCTCATACTTCCAAACGTTATTGTCATGAGACTAATGGAAGGCTCATGTTAGAAAATGACTGACACCTTAGTTTAGTAAAATATGGTTGATTCAACTAAACAACCTTAAAAAAGGCTTTAAGAAACTTCATCAATATAAGCTATATGTTGAAGCATCTAATTGGAGTATAAACGATAATGTTTCAGTTGTAAATAGGAAGTGTTACGATTTATATTTTATCGTGCTTAAGTCTGAGACAATGTCCCTCCTATCGTACGATGTGCAATGACCATTTTAGCGATACAATGAACTCAGAACAGTTAAGACATCATATTGAGCGCATAACTGTTCGACTTCATCCCAGGTAGACATACTTGAAACCCCAATAGACAAATGCTAGATCAAGTATATCCTAAACCTCCTTTTAAAATAATAAAACTAAAGTTGACCAAAGTCGATGTGTCCCCCGCGCATTGGCTTTATTTTTGTTTTATGTGTGTCCAGTCGTTTATCCGTGCTATGAACAAAGGCTATTTACGAACTTTCGGGTATTTGAATCACTTGTAAGGCGTGCTTTAATTCTGCAGCAAGGTCAGTCGTTCGCCATTCTCGAGGGTACCCGAGACACGGACAAAGAAAAGTCGTGTTGCCGTCTACTAATCGCTTTCTAAAGTGGACATGCCCCATTACACTGTACGGAATATTAAAATGCTGATACAACGGTTTGAAGTCGCTTGTCCCTAAAAAGCCGTTAAAAAAGTCAAAAATACGGTGCGGCGTAGGGACAGTAAACTTCGGATGGGTCACGACATGGGTCACTAAAATGACTTGACGATCTGTATAAGCCGCCAAATCTTGCCACACTTCATCGGCAAAACATTGCGAAAGTTGTGGATCAGACACGCCAAAAGCGGTATGTACTTTATCTTGCCAAGTCGCACCATAATGCTTGCCTTTTGCTAACTTGTCATACGTAAAGCGATCAGCGGCAAAACTATAGTCATACCAGCCGATATGTCCGGCAATCACATAATCGCCGACTTCCACAGGCGTCCCCATCAAACATTGCGGATGGTCTTGATACAATCGCAATATCTCTGCTGTCGTCAAATGTTTATCAGATTGGCGCCATAAATCATGATTCCCCGGTATGAAGTAAATCGGAATCGTTGCATTTGATGTCAGTTGCGCGATAAACTCAAATGTCGTCGAATGATGGTTGGAAATATCACCCGCAATGATGAGCATGTTTAATGTTTCTTGATCAATGAGATTCACTACCGCTTCAAGATAATCTTGCATCGTTAACTGTTGATGTCGATCAAAATGCAAATCTGCTATCGTTCCTATTCTCATCAGTCGCCCTCCTATCTTCCTCATTATCTCAAAAGAAACGATCACCTGTGTAGTCGAATGCTTTACGTCTTGTTTTCAATAGAGTTGTCTACGTGGCTAAACATGCGTGCGTTTTGAAGAGGACCATGCCATATCAGTCTTTAAGAAATCGTATGAATAGGTATTTTTTCTCTTATATAAACGAAAGTAGGTAGTGATAAAATCCCTTGCTGTAGTTGTAAAGTAAATTTATTAGCCGTACATATTCTTATAGTCTATGATTCGAATTGTAACGATCAAAGGTTTTTATTAAATTGAATCATTTTTAATTTATTTTTTCAATATGTTAAAAATGTGTCCTTATGAGTTTCTTTATCATTTGCAAGGTGATTTTTCATTCGATTAGCCTGTTTTTTTTCTGTACTAAAAAACCACACCTATTAAAGTGTGGTTAGAAAATAAAATTAAATAGAAATGTTAATAATGCAACGATGATACCTGTTCCTGTCAAACTCCAAGTGATAATTGACTTTTTGTCGTCTTTTCTCTCTTTTCTTATTTTCTCTAATTGTTGATTTAAGGCTATTTCCATTTTATCACTAAATCTATCAGGTAAGGAGTCAATTTTAGAATTTAAATGCTTAAAGTTGTCCTCTATACGTTTTTCTAATTGTTCAAACTCTTGTCTACTTATATACTCACTCATATTAATCACCTCTTCATAAGTAGAACTTGAATTTTGATAAAACTCGTAACTACCGCTCGCTTTTGTTAAATGTTTTGAATCAAATGTTACTCTCTCATCTTTGGTTTATAAATTAAACACATCTAGTCTACTCACTTTTTCATAACCCATAATTTATGACACCAAATTTACATTAAAATTAGACTGGGCTTGTGAGTCATCTATAGATAATTTAATAGTATATAACCCTTCTTTTTGAAATTTAAAATTGTTAAAATTTGCATTTGATTCAAAGACATTATTAATTTGCTTATTTGTATTATCCTGTATTAATTTTTGATGATCAATACCAACATGAGTATCAAATATAATTTGGTCTTCAGGGTCTAAAATTTGAAAATTCAAATCATATTGCTTTGTCTCTTCTACATTAATTATCCCAAAAGATATATTAAAAGAAAAATTATTTGGTAGTGCCTCTAATTCAATAAAGGATAATGGTTTTTCAATGACTAAGCCTCCTTGATGATTATTAAATACTCCCTGAGATGGTATCATCCATGCTATTTTTGCCATTTAAATACACCCTCTTACTATAATTAAATATATAATACATCAAAATTGAATTGGACAAAAGTCAGAATATTTCTAAACCATTCTCCACTTTTTATTTAGTTGGGTGTTCATTTAAAAAAAGGAAATATTAAGCTTTTGAATAGCCATTGTGCAGAAGCTTAAATGAGCTTAGTGTAAACCACTTATCCATATGATAACACGAAAAAAGAGGATCCAGCTGTAAAAATCGCTCTCAAAATTATAGAGTATGAACATTTTAACTTCTGGCTTTCAATGTTCTTTAGATTAATTGAACGAGTAACCAGAGACTTTTGATAATTCTACTCATTCTCGCGAGGGGAGACTTAACAGTCTACATGTAGCCCTTTTAAACACACAAAAGCACCAAACAACCCACGTTGCCTGATGCTTTATCAGTCGAACTTTACAAAAAGCTCAATCATCTATTAAAGTCTCCTTAAATCCTCGCTTCTGCATCCCTTTATGCCGCAACACTTTTGGCATAATCATATAAACGTTCTGCATCTTTTAAAGACACATCATCAAGTGTACGATAACCAGATCTCAAATCAGAAATCACACCTTGACTGACACCTGTGTGAATGTAAATATCGTAGCAACTTTGGTTAGAACGGATTAATCTTAATATTGATTCTCTCATGTTTAACACATCCTTTAGTTATTACTTCTTTCTTACTTTCATTATACCCCTTATTCGCAAAATCACTACATTTTTGTGATGTTTTTCACATAATCATCACAATTGCAAATCAGCACCTATTACTTCCGAAATTCAAAATTGAAACTATTCAAAAATAGCGATAAAACTTCAATCCTCTAGTCCTTTAATCCTCATTATTATGCTTATATACATATAACGTTTTGTACAATTATTATTTTACACTTTATCTATGTTTGAAAATTTATAAAATTTGAACTTTAAATCTTTCACAAATACGCCATATTATAAAATTTACTCTGATACTTTAATATTTTAATGTGAAATAGAACTAAAAATCGTTTTATACCAGTTCTTTTGTATAAACTATATTTTCACAATCTATATTTTTTTGTTTTCAAATAATTATTTTCACACAATAAACCGCATTCCACTCCAATGTAAGGGCTTGCATAAGCAAAATGAAGCACTTAGAATGGTGGTTGTTTGGGATAGCTATCTAATTAAAACATAAAAACAAAAGAGAGAAGGAACTAAATATGGATTTTATTTTGGGAATCGGGACATTACTCGTTGTTTTACTTGCAATGACTTTATTCTTAAAATTTGCCCCGAATGGTAAAGTCAGTTTACAGGCTTTATCCGGCGCTGCTTGTGCTTCGTTTTTACCGGAAGCATTCTTAAAATACGCAATCGGTGGCGTGTTTCACTCAGACTATTTTATTAAACTAGGGGATGTTGCAGGAAGTTTAAGTGGTGTTGCTGTGGGCATTCTCACTTGTTTAAAATTCGGTATTAATCCTGTATTCGCCGTTTTAACAGGACTCGTTTTATTTGATTTTAAACTATTGCCTGCTTTTATTGCGGCATATGTCGTTGCTTTTGGTATTAAAGCACTTGAAAAATATGTGCCTGAAGGGTTAGACCTAATCGTGGTGATCTTATTATCTCCTGCCATTGCATATGGTATTGCGTCTATCGTATCACCTAGTGTCACTGCCGTATTGAAACAAATCGGTACTGCCATCACAGCTGTAGGTGATAATAATCCGTACGCCCTTGCACTTGTTATCGGTGCGATTGTACCCGTTGTAGGTATGACACCATTAAGTTCAATGGTTTTCACAAGTTTGTTAGGACTTACGGGTATTCCAATGGCAATTGGTGCACTCGGTTGTATGGGTAGTTCATTTGTCAACTTTGTGATGTTTAGAAAACTTAGAATCGGCAATGCAGGAAAAGCCTTTGCCGTTGCTGTCGAACCATTAACACAAATCGATACGATCGCAAAATATCCACTTCAGCTTTATGGTACGAATGCAGTGGTAGGTATGGTCAATGGCTTATTTATCACATACATGGGTATCGTTGTGAACCAACCAGGCATGGCGACACCTATTGCCGGTCCGATTGTAGCGTTAGGCTTTAATGAAGTGGTGCCTACCGTGATTACGATTATCATCGTAGCAATCATCAGTATTATTATGAGCTTTTTCATCGGCACATTCATCAGTAAGAAACGACCAACGCTGGACATTAAAGTGCCTCATGTTAACCAACAAACAAATTAAGGAGCGGATGAATTATGGCACGTACAAAAGATTACCAAAGTGCGTTTGATATTATCGGCCCAGTGATGATGGGGCCATCGAGTTCACATACAGCAGGTGCAGTAAAAATTGGTCAGGCCGCTCGTGCTGTCCTTGGTGATACACCTGAGAAAATCGTTGTGAACTATTACGAATCTTTTGCAGAAACGCATAAAGGTCACGGCACGGATTTAGCGATTATCGGTGGCTTATTAGGTTTTAGTACTTTCGATTCTCGTATTAAAACATCGACAAAAATTGCAAGAAGCGAAGGCATTGACTTTGAATTTATCGAAAAATCAGGTTCAAGTTTAGGTGAACATCCAAATTGTGCAGTCATCGAAATTGATCACGGTGACCGTCATGTCGAGTTAAATGGCATTTCAATTGGCGGTGGCGCATTCAAAGTGAAAAGTATTCACGTTAACCAAATGTGTATTTTGATGGCACATACACCCCCTATTCTTGTCATTGATGGGGAATGTCAAATTGCAGAAGTCAATCATTTAATTAACGATTTAATCGAGCATGAAGTCGACATCAATGAAGAGATTAAAACGATGACAAAAGGCCATTGCTTACTTGCCTTACATTTGAATAAACCGATTAAAAGTGAACTACTTGAATCAATCAAAGAAAAATATGCGTTTTTAAACTTTTCATATATAGATTAAATTGGAGGGACTCCCATGTTTGATACAATGAAAGAATTAATCGACTATGCGACTGAAAATAACACAACTTTTTCAGAAATTATGATTAAACATGAAATGGAAACACGTGGTATGACGCGCGAAGAAGTCATGGACATGATGCAACAAAATCTTGACACAATGCGTGAAGCTGTTCAAAAAGGCACGACAGGTGAAGGGGTTAAAAGTGTGACAGGTTATACGGGTCAAGACGCGATTAAAGTCCACAAATATAACCAAAACAATAAAGCCCTCTCTGGATATGATATGATGTCAGCTGTTGAAGGCGCGGTTGCCACTAATGAAGTGAACGCAGCAATGGGCATTATTTGTGCGACACCGACTGCTGGTTCTTCAGGGACTATTCCAGGGATACTCTTTAAACTAGAGCAATCACACGACTTAACGAATGACCAAATGCTTGAATTTCTATTTGCTGCCTCGATGTGCGGTATGATTATCGCGAACAATGCATCCGTTGCTGGTGCAACAGGGGGCTGTCAAGCAGAAGTGGGTTCAGCATCCGCAATGGCTGCCGCTGCTGCTGTGCAAACATTCGGTGGTACGCCAGAACAAGCTGGACACGCCCTTGCGATTAGTATTAGTAACTTGCTTGGTTTAGTGTGTGACCCTGTCGCAGGTTTAGTAGAAATTCCTTGTGTGATGCGCAATGCGATTGGTTCAGGCAATGGATTGATTTCAGCTGACCTGGCACTTGCCGGTGTGGAAAGTCGCATCCCAGTAGATGAAGTCATTGGGGCTATGGATAAAGTGGGTCGTAACCTTCCTGCATCATTACGCGAAACAGGTTTAGGTGGTCTTGCTGGTACGCCAACAGGTGAAGCAATTAAAGCTAAAATCTTTGGTGATTCCAAACGATCCGAAGTGTTCTCTTAATATAGGAGGAAAAAAGCTCGAAGTGAGATGACTACTGTCGTCTTCACTTCGAGTTTTTTGATGTGAATAATCGATGATGTTGTTGAATAATTCAGGATGTTGTACACATGACATTTCGGGTTAACACACTTGCATATTGCATATCACATTTCAATTTTTTAAACTTGTGTATCACTTTTCTTAGTTTACACAATGGATTGCTATCTTGGACTCGCGTTCCTAGGCGCCTCGCCTCAACTCAATTTGGCTTGATTGAACTGTTCACTTGAAGGAAGCCAAATTGGATTTTCGTCTTCGGCTCTATGCCTCAGGAGTCTCGTCCTGATTTGCAATCCATTCTTGAACATTTCGGATTGAAAGAATTAGAAATGATGAATCACTTATTTGTATTAACAACAATCACGAAGAAACATATCAATAGCATAATGTAACAAACATCATAAACAATGCCACTTAAAAACTTACTCTATTAGATACATTTCCATTAAAATACAATTGCTAAAATGGTCGTGACTCCTGAGGGAATGTATGCATACTGTCATCCCCCTTTTTCACTTGAATAGTGGGTGCTGTTTATCGCAGTAGTTCTCTGACTTGCGAGGGACAAGTACGACGATATCTTTGTTACACATGAGATTTCTGTACTGCTCCCAAAATCTACTAATCCCTCAACAAGCGTAACATTTTAACCAAGCGTGAGTGAGTTGAAAGGTCATAACACTCCTAAGAAACGCGAGTCCATGAGGCAATTGGATTAAAATATATCAAATTAAAAAACGAGAATGGGACATTATGTTTCCCAGTTCCTCTCCTACGATGAACGAAAAGCAAAATATAGAAATATAAAACAATTAAGGTAAATGGGGATAAAATTTTTGGGTTTTATCACCTTATAAAGATAGCTTCATTGATTCACAGCATTTAAATTCAAATTGCTAAAATGGACGAGACTCCTGAGGGATCAGACGCAGCCGAAAATCCGCCAACGCTTCATTTATGTAACAGTTCAATCAAGCGTTGGCTAGTTGAGGCAAGTCCCCTAGGAACGCGAGTCCATGATAGCAATTGTGAAAATTTAAAAAGGTGATCAATGAAGCAATTTGATGAAAATATATCAAGGTAGGACAATTGAAAAATTTCAATGGCCCATCTCCATTTTATTATAAATTTATTTACGAACTAACCGTTTCTTTACTCTTTCATCATCTGGTTCTTCTTTAACGACAAATTGACGTTCCTGATGACGGTCTTCTTGCCGCCTTTCTTGCAATTGGAAAACGACAAAATGATAAATAAAAAACAATATCAATGCGAGCGATATCGATTGCATGAATAAATATTGCCAAGTACCTGCAATCAAATACGTTTCTGCAATCGTTGTCGTGATGACCATTCCAAAAAACAATAGCATTAATTTTTTTAGCATTGCACTCATCCCCTTGGTCGCGACAATCGCTAGTTGTCTTTTTATACGCTTCTCATGACTTGAACACTGAATCGACAGTTACTTTTTACGTTGTTGATATTGATGAAAGTCTACCACATTTTCATACTTTTCGCTTGAATGATTTAAAATATTCTCAAATTCTTCTGATGTATGACCTAAATACAACCAACTTCTCATATGTTTCAACATCTCTTCAAAGAGGACCAAACCCGTTGAGAAAGCATCTTCATCTAATTCACCGTCTTCAATCCAGCCTTCAAGCACTGGTGCAAAATCATCAGGCTCACTGATATGCTTTAACAATAATAGTAATTCTGTTCCAAGTTCTTCGGCCTCTAAGTTACGGTCGATAAAATCCATGTATTCATACTCAATAAAATGGTCTTTTACCCATTCAATGACACGATCACATCGCTCGGGGTCAATCCCATAAAGGCGCTTGCTATATGTCAGCATCTCTTCTTTTGTTTCAGGTAAATAATAGGTCACCTTTGACGCAATTTCTACCATTTGTGTCTGGTCGAACTGAAAATCTATATGTGTGATGACATCATCTTTAACTTCATAATTTTTGAAATCAGGATTCACTTCTTCTACTAAATCAAGCCAGTCTTTCAATGCGTCCAATGTTAATGTTTGATCCATATATTTTTGGTAAACCACTTGGAGCTGCTCTAACGGGAGTGAACCGTATAATTCCACACTCGCAATCAATAAACGATACTGATCAGATAGTGCTTTCAAAATCTCCTCTGTTTGAACCGCTTCTTTCATTTTCTCATCAATCTCATGAGGAATTAAAATTTCGCCCGTGTCATCAAACGACATTCTTGGTTTATACATCAAAAATGACTGTGGGACATCCAGCGTTGTTTCGAAAGGAATGCCGACTTCAATCATTTGCTGTGTCAACACGAGTAGCAGTTGATGCGCCCGACTCATGTGTGCAACACTTTCTCGAATATACTCAGGCGTCACTAAATGTGTAATGAAATGAACGAGTAACTCTGATTTATTCATGCCAGAGTATCCCGTGATATCATGCTGCTTACATAACGCCTTAATGTCTTCAATAGTGTAACGATTTAATAGCGTAACGATACTTCTTTCTTCATCCGCTTCTCCTAGTGTCATCGCGATCACTTCATGGAGTAATTCGTCTCGTTCATCTTCAGTTAAGTTAGAAAAAAACGCTTCAAATTCTTCATCACTGTATCTCATCATTTTCACCTACTCATGTCATTTTAGTTATCATTATTGTATCCGTAAATACATGAATTGTGAAATTATTTCTTATCACCATTTATATGATTTGTGTTCTTTTCGATACGTTCCACATTTTTACCTTCTTGATTTTGGATTAAGGGCGTCTTTTAATCCTTCACCGATAAAGTTAATACATAAAATTGTGACTGTAATAATGAGCGCGGGTGGCATCCAAATCCATGGCTTGCTTCTTAAAATGTCGCCTTCTTGCGCATCTGTTAACATATTCCCCCATGTCGGCACACTTTTACTAATCCCAAACCCGAGGAAACTGAGTCCCGCTTCGGCCACGATTTGTACGGCAAATACGAGTGTTGCTTGCACGATGACCACACTTAAAATATTCGGTAATAAATGCTTAAATAAAATCTTATATACAGGCGTTCCGATTGATTGTGCCGCCAAGAAATATTCATTCTCTTTCTCTTGCATCACTTTACCGCGAACAATCCTTGCGACACCAACCCAAGATAAGGCGATGAGCACTAAACCTAACACAATAGCTGAACCGTATTGATTTTCGATTTTACCACTGAACGTCGCATTTAATACGACTGCGAATGGAATAAATGGAAATAACATGACAAACTCTGTAAAACGCATGAGCACGGTATCCACCCAGCCACCGTAATAGCCAGAAATCATGCCGATCAATACGCCGATTGTCATAAGTCCAATAGAAGTAAAAAATCCAAATAGTAACGATACACGCCCCGCATACAACAAGCGGCTTAAAATATCTCGACCACCAGAATCTGTACCGAGCCAGTGTTCTGCTGACATCTCGCCCTTAATCAACACTAAATTTTGTAAGTTCGGATCATAAGGTGCAAGCAGTGGTGCTAAAAATGAAATGATCGCGATGAGACCCAGTATCACAGTCGCTATCATTGCCGGTTTGTTTTTAAGAAATTTCTTACGCGCCATTGTGAGTGGCGATTTACTTTTTGCTTTTTTCAACTTATCCATCTGTATCCCCCCTAATTACTCTTAATTCTCGGATCGACTATGCTATACGTAATATCTGAAATTAAGTTAGCGAGTAATCCTAAAAATGAGAAAAATAGTAATAGTGCCATCATTAATGGATAATCTTTACCACTAATCGCATCAATGAGCAGTTTTCCGATACCGGGATATGAAAAAATCGTTTCTGTAATGACCGCACCACCAAATACAGACAATACATCCGCACCAAAAAACGTCACAATCGGAATAATCGAGTTTCTTAAAATATGTTTGTTATATACTGTAGACTCTGATAAACCTTTTGCGCGTGCGGTACGAATATAATCTTTACGTGCGTTTTCGATGATATCATTTCTTAAAAATTGAACATAACTCGCTGTTGATAATAAACCGAGCACGGTCCCTGGCAAAATCGTATGATAAATCTTACTGATATAATATGCCGCAGAACCAGGTTCGACACCGAGTGCAACGGAACCTGAAAATGGAAAGAGTCCGAGCTGAAACGCAAAAATATAAATGGCGAATACCCCTGCAACAAATGACGGGATGGCGAGCATCAAATAATTTAAAAATTGAATGCTGTAATCGTATAAACTATACGGCTTGCGTCCTGAGAGTATGCCGAGCGGAAATGCAATGAGATATGTAATGACTAAACTTGTGACTCCTAACAAAATGGTATTCGGCATACGTTCTTTCACTAAATCCATGACCGGACGTTTATAGCGAATAGAATCACCAAAATCGCCATGGAGGACACGTTCGCCCCACTTCATATATTGCACAGGGAGCGGGTCGTTTAAGCCTAAGCGTTCACGTTCTTGTTCGTAATATTTCGCGCCAGCTTTTGGGTCCATATTACCTGAAAATGCGTCACCGGGTTGTAATTTAGAAATGGTAAAGATGACGACTGACATTAAAATGAGCATCGGAATCATTAATAAAATACGTCGAATGATTAATGTTGTCATTGCGCGACACCCCCATTTTCTAACAACACACATGCTGCATAATGATTGGCACTGACTTCCACTGATGGCGGCTTCACTTCTGCACATCGCGCCTCAGCTACCGGACATCGCGTATGAAATGGACATCCAGATGGCGGGTCACTTGGCGACGGTAAATCACCCTCGAGTAAAATGCGTTCCTTACGCTGACGTGGATCAATTTCTGGGATCGCTGAAATGAGTGCTTTCGTATAAGGATGACTCGGATTTTCATAAATCGCTTCAGCAGGACCTTGCTCTAAAATATGACCTAAATACATCACACAAATATAGTCACTGACATGCTTAACGACACTTAAATCATGCGCAATAAACAAATAGCTGAGTCCAAACTCTTCTTGTAACTCTGCCATAATATTGAGCACTTGAGACTGTACAGAAACGTCTAACGCACTGACTGGTTCATCGGCAATAATAAGTTTCGGTTTGAGCGCTAAAGCACGCGCAATCCCGACACGTTGGCGTTGTCCACCTGAAAACTCATGCGCATATTTATAGTAGTCCGCTTCGTTCAGTCCGACACGTTTTAACAAGTCTTTCACTTCATCTTCAATGTCACGCTGCTTTTTATGGTAATAATTACGAATCGGTTCACCGACAATATCGCCCACCATTTGCATCGGATTCAATGACGCATACGGGTCTTGGAACACCATTTGAAAACCTTTTCGCGCTTCTCTTAATGCACGTCCTCTCAGTTTTGTGATGTCTTGCCCGCAAAATTTAACCTCTCCTGAATGGGCTTGCTGCAACTGTAAAATTGTACGTCCAGCCGAAGATTTCCCACAACCTGACTCGCCTACTAGTCCGACAGTTTGCCCAGGTTCAATCACAAAAGAAATGCCATCTACAGCTTTCACTTCGCCAATTTTACGTTGAAATACGCCACCTTTAATCGGATAATACTGCTTTAAATCATTCACTTCTAAAATGTAATTAGTCATGTTGTCCTACCCCCTTCAGTTGTGTTTCATTTTGATATAAATGACAAAACACGTGATGCGCATCTGCCACTTGAACGCTACTGACATCTTGCGTTTGACACATTTCCATCGCATGTGGACAGCGATTGACAAAACGACATCCTTGTTGAGGTAAATGAACTAAACTCGGTACAGAACCATTGATTGTTTCAAGCGTGTCTTGTTGCACATCTAACCGCGGTATCGCCTTTAATAACAACTGTGTATAAGGATGTTTAGGATGTGTAAAAATCTCTTCTACAGGTGCGAGTTCTACAATTTTTCCCGCATACATGACTGCTACACGGTCGCACAATTCTGAAATGACACCTAAATCATGTGAAATGAAAATGACACCCATTTGCGTTTCTGCTTGAATCCGTTTTAACAGCGCTAAAATTTGTGCTTGCACCGTTACATCGAGTGCGGTCGTCGGTTCGTCAGCAATGAGCAGATGTGGGGCACATGAAATCGCCATCGCAATCATGACCCGTTGACGCATCCCACCTGATAATTGATGTGGATATTCATCGACCACTTTATTCGCACGTGGAATACCGACATCTTGAAGTAATTGAATCGCTTTAGCCCGTGCCTCACTTTTGGATAGCTTTAAATGCAACATGATCATTTCCATTAACTGATTGCCAATCGTAAATACAGGATTGAGTGAGGTCATCGGCTCTTGGAAAATCATCGCCACCTCGTTACCCCGTACTTTGTTGAATGCTTCGTGTGACATATTATCAATGCGTTGACCTTTATAGCGGACTTCACCTGAACGAATCGTCGCAATCTTCTCAGGTAATAAATTCAAAATGGATAAACTTAGCACTGATTTGCCAGAGCCAGATTCACCTACAATACCTAAAATTTCTCCTTCGTTAATTTCTAAATCAATATTAGAAATCGCATCGTACTGTTGTCCCTCTATTTCAAATGCGGTAGACAAATTTTTAACTTCTAGTAATTTGCTCTCATTCATATTTTCACCCCTATGCCCGTATCAAAAATAAAAATGAATCTCTTTCTTTATATAAGAAAAGGGGACGGACGTTCGCCGCCACGTATCCCTTTTCTCAACCATTTGTTATTTCTTGTCTTCAACTGACCATTCATAAATCGGGTTAGAACCTTTCAGTGACACTTCAAAGTTTTTCACTCTACTGTTCACTGCAGTGACGTCTTCTAACTCTACAATCGGAATGACAGGTACATCTTCAGCCATGATTTTTTGCCATTCTAAATATTTTGCTTTACGTTTATCATTGTCGTCGCCCACTACTTTTGTATCGACGGCTTCATCTAAAATTTTGTCTGCTTTCGGATTGTCGTAACGTGATTCATTCCAAAGTGCTGTCGATCTGTATAACTCAGATGGATCAGGGTCTGCCCCTTGTACCCATGTTCTAAAATACACTTCCATATCTTTAGAAGCATTTTCTAAGTCACTGCTGTACTTACCGAATTCTTCCATTTCAACTTTTGTTTTGAGTCCGACCTTTTCCCAATAACCTTTAAGTGCTGCTGAACGTGGTTCGAAGGTTGGGTTAGAACCAGCATAGTGCTTCAGATTCACGACGAATGGCTTGCCTTGAGGGTCTTCACGGAAACCGTCACCATCTTTATCTTTATAACCCGCTTCGTCTAATAATTGTTTCGCTTTATCTACGTCATATTTATATTCTTTAACATCGCCTTCTTTCGCACCACTCCAATGTGCGGAAGGGATTAAACCGTTAAGTGGTTTGCCGTAGCCATAGTAAAATGCGTCAATCCACTCTTTTCGATTAATCGCGTAAGCCATTGCTTGACGTAACTTTTTATCTTGATATTTCGGTCTTTCTTTACCGATTTTTTGTGCTTTTTTATCATAATCATTTAACACGAAACCGACGATCGCATAAGATGTTGACGGTGCTTGTAGCAATTGTAAGTTTTCGCTACCACTATCTTTAATTTCTTTCGCGATTGGTGCTGTAATTGTTGCCATATCAATATCGCCATTTTCAAGCGCTTGTGTCATCGATGTTTGTTCTACGACACGTAAGTTGATATTGTTAATATTTGGTTCCCCGCGCCAGTAATCTTTATTTTTAACAAGTTCCACTGATTCACCATCGACAATACGCTTCACTTTATAAGGTCCGATGCCGATTGGATTTTTACGTACGGCGTCTGATTTCGCCATATCTTTAACTGGAATATCTTTAAATACTTTTTCGCTGATAGGTGCAGATGTCCACAATTCTAATAAATTATTCGCTTTATGTTCTTTAAATGTGATTTCTGCTGTGTAATCATCAATTTTTTTGATACCACTAATGCTGTCCGCTTCACCATTACGTTTTTCTTCCGCACCTTGAATGACCGCGACACCACTATAACGCGGGCCATCGTAGTCAGGATCTGCTAGTGTCTCTAAAGTAAAAATCCAGTCATTCATTGTAAATGGGTTACCGTCTTGCCACTTAATCCCTTTTTTAACTTTGAATGTATATTTCAAGTCATCATTTTTGTCTTTTTCCCATGACAAAATTTTGGGTTTAATCTTTAAATCATCACCGACATCAATCAGTGAATCATTAAAGAAATCAATCACATTAGAGTCACCTATACTCCCTGCAAAAATAGATTGGAAGTTCCCCTCAGGCGGTTCCGCTATCCCTACTGTCAATGTCCCGCCTTTCGTATCGCTTTTGCCGGTTTTATTCGACGTATTCGATGGCTCATTTCCACCTTTTCCACATGCTGAAAGTACAACGACAACAATTAATGATAAAAACCATAAATATCGATAAGCTTTTTTCATCCCATTTCCTCCCTAATTGTTAAATGTTTAAAAACTCCTTTCTCTTATTATTGTATTTTTCCAAATTTTTTGTCAATGAAATTTTGCAAAAATCTAAAATTTTCAAACATTTTATATTGAAAAGTTTAAAACAAATACAGGAAAGGAAACAGGATGTGTCATCGCATCAAAAATAAGAGCCCAACTATGTCAATAACATAATTGAGCTCTTACCTTTAGTTATATTGGTTTAACGCTTCGATTTTGGATTGAGTGCGTCTTTCAATCCTTCACCAATAAAGTTAATACATAGAATGGTTACTGTAATAATTGCGGCAGGTGGCATCCAAATCCAAGGCTTGCCTCTTAATACATCACCTTCTTGTGAGTCTGTCAACATGTTTCCCCATGTAGGTACTTCTTTACTAATCCCAAAGCCAAGGAAACTGAGACCCGCTTCTGCGACAATTTGTACGGCAAAGACGAGTGTCGCTTGAACGATAATGACACTTAAAATATTGGGTAATAAATGCTTCAATAAAATTTTGTATACTGGTGTCCCAATTGATTGTGCGGCTAAAAAGTATTCATTTTCTTTCTCTTGCATTACTTTACCACGGACGACACGCGCGATACCCACCCATGATAACAAGACGAGCACCGTTCCTAGTACAATCGCAGAACCGTATTTACTTTCAATATCGTGACTGAACGTTGCATTTAATACGACCGCAAATGGGATAAATGGGAATAACATCACAAATTCTGTAAAACGCATCAATATCGTATCAACTATGCCACCGTAGTAGCCCGAAATCATGCCGATAATGATACCGATGACCATTAATCCAATCGATGTAAATAATCCAAATGACAGAGACACACGCCCCGCATATAATAGTCGACTGAAAATATCACGTCCGCCTGAATCTGTGCCAAGCCAATGTTCAGGAGACATATCACCTTTAATCAACACTAAATTTTGAACGTTTGGATCGTGAGGCGCAATGAATGGTGCCAAAAATGAAATGATCACAATGACGCCGAGTATCAGTGTCGCAGCCATAGCGGACTTGTTTTTCAAAAATTTTTGACGTGCAATTTGTAACGGTGACTTACTTTTTCTAAATTGTGTTTTTTCCATAATGGCCCCTCCTAGTTACTCTTAATTCTTGGGTCAACAATACTGTACGTAATGTCCGAAATGAGATTGGCGAGTAATCCTAAGAATGAAAAGAATAACAGAAGTGCCATCATTAATGGATAATCTTTACCTGTGATAGATTCAATGAGTAATTTACCGATACCAGGGAATGAAAAAATACTTTCTGTAATGACTGCACCTCCGAATACTGATAATACATCTGCGCCGAAAAATGTCACGATAGGAATAATTGAGTTTCGTAAAATATGTTTGTTATAGATTTTAGACTCAGATAACCCCTTTGCTCGTGCTGTACGAATATAGTCTCTACGGGCATTTTCGATAATATCGTTACGTAAAAATTGAATATAGCCGGCTGTTGACAGTAATCCAAGTACAGTCCCAGGTAATATGACGTGATACAACTTGCTGACATAATATTCGAAAGATCCGGGTTCGAGACCGATTTCAACGGAACCTGAAAATGGAAAAATCCCAATTTGAAACGCAAACACATAGATTGCAAAAACCCCTGCAACAAACGATGGAATGGCGAGCATTAAATAATTGAGCAATTGAATACTATAATCATAGAGACTATACGGCTTTCTACCAGCAAGAATACCGAGTGGAAAAGCAAGTAAATACGTAATGATCAAGCTGACTGTCCCTAACAAAACTGTGTTCGGCATACGTTCTTTAATTAAATCCATCACCGGTCGTTTGTAGCGAATCGAATCACCCAACTCACCGTGAAGCACGCGATTGCCCCATTTCATATATTGCATTGGGATCGGATCATTTAAGCCTAGTTTTTCACGTTGCTCTTCATAATATTTTGCCCCAAGTTTTGGATCCATATTACCTGTGAATGCGTCTCCAGGTTGCAATTTCGCAATGGTAAAAATGACAACAGACATCAACAACAACATCGGTATCATGAGTAATAAACGACGAATGATTAAGCTGATCATAGTTTCACCTCTCCCTCTTCAAGTAATAAGCATGACGCATAATGTTCTTTGCCGACCTCGATTGCTTGTGGTTTTTGTTGTGCACATCGCGCCTCAGCTACCGGACAACGCGTATGAAATGGACACCCCACTGGTGGGTTGCTTGGTGATGGTAAATCTCCTTCTAATAAAATGCGCTTCTTACGCTGTGATGGATTAATATCCGGAATCGCTGAAATAAGTGATTGTGTATACGGATGTTGCGGATTCTCGTAAATTGCATCAGCTGGTCCTTGTTCTAAAATATGCCCTAAATACATCACGCAAATATAGTCACTCACATGTTTTACCACACTTAAGTCATGGGCAATAAATAAATAACTCAACCCCATTTCTTCTTGTAATTCATCCATAATGTTCAACACCTGAGATTGTACCGAGACATCGAGCGCACTCACCGGTTCATCCGCGATAATCAATTTCGGCTTTAATGCTAATGCACGCGCAATCCCGACACGTTGACGTTGCCCGCCTGAAAATTCGTGTGCATATTTGTAGTAATCTCGTTCATTCAAACCGACACGTTTCAACAAATCTTTCACTTCATCTTCAATCTCTTTTTGTTTTTTATTGTAATAATTACGAATCGGCTCTCCCACAATGTCTCCAATCATTTGCATTGGGTTCAATGACGCATATGGATCTTGAAATACCATTTGAAAACCTTTACGCGCCTCACGTAACGCCTTGCCTTTTAATTTCGTCAAATCTTGCCCACAAAATACAATTTCGCCCGCTGTCGCTTTTTGTAGACATAAAATAGTACGCCCGGCTGAAGACTTCCCACAACCTGATTCCCCTACAAGGCCAACCGTCTGACCCTTTTTAATCTTGAACGAAATATCATCCACTGCTTTCACTTCGCCTACTTTCCTTTGGAAGACCCCTGCCTTAATCGGATAATACTGTTTTAAATTTTTCACTTCTAAAACATAGGATTCTGTCATGAGATATTCGCCTCCTTCAATGCCTCATCTTGCGTATAGAGATGACATTTCACTTGATGATGAGCGTCAATATTTTGAAGTTCAGTATCTTTTAATGTACAAACTGTCATCGCATGCGGACACCGGTTCGCAAAACGACATCCTACTTTCGGAAACGCATCTATACTCGGTACCGACCCTTGAATCGTCTCTAGTTTATCCTGTTTAACATCCAGTCTAGGAATCGCTTTTAACAATAATTGTGTGTACGGATGCTTCGGTTGATTAAAAATCGACGTCACGTTAGCTGTTTCAACGATTTCACCTGCATACATGACAGCGACACGATCACAAATTTCAGAAATAACGCCTAAATCATGTGAAATAAAGATGACGCTCATGGCCGTCTCTTCTTGAATTCGTTTCAATAAATCGAGAATTTGAGCTTGTACCGTCACATCCAGGGCAGTCGTCGGCTCATCTGCAATAAGCAATTGCGGTGAACATGAAATCGCCATCGCAATCATGACACGTTGACGCATCCCACCCGATAATTGATGGGGATATTCATCCACAACTTTTTCAGCCCGTGGAATCCCTACTTGCTTCAACAATGAAATCGCTTTTTCTTTTGCTTCCGTTTTCGACAATTTTAAATGTAGCATTAACATTTCCCTTAATTGATTACCGATCGTAAATACTGGATTTAGAGAAGTCATCGGCTCTTGAAAAATCATCGCAATCTCTTTGCCCCGTATTTGATTCATTTGTTCTCTGCCATAGTCGTCAATCCGTTGTCCTTGATAAATAATCTCTCCAGACGCGATGTTGGCGATTTTTTCCGGTAAGAGCTTTAATACTGATAGACTGAGCACAGACTTACCTGATCCAGATTCACCTACAATCCCCATCACTTCACCTTGTTTAACGGTTAAATTAATATTCGAAATGGCAGCGTAATCTTGCCCTTCAATATCAAAAGTAGTCGTTAAATGGTTGATTTCTAATACGTTATTCTTGTTCATAAGCGCACCCCTTTTCCTGTTCATTCATTTAGAAATCTAATTTTATCCATAATCAATCCATTAAAAAAAGGGAAGAGACAGTTCTGTCATCATTCCCTTTCTCCGTTTATGTGCTATTATTTTTTATCTTCAACTGACCATTGATAGATTGGGTTATAACCTTTTAATGAAACTTCAAAGTTTTTCAGTCTATTGCTCACCGCTGTTGTTTCTATTAATTCCGTAAGAGGAATAACTGGAAGATCTTCAGCCATAATTTTTTGCCATTCAATATATTTTTTACGACGTTTATCATTATCATCACCAACGATTTTACTGTCGATTGCTTCATCTAACAGTTTGTCAGCTTTCGGGTTATTGTAGCGTGATTCATTCCATAGTGCTGTCGATTTGTATAAATCTGATGGATCAGGATCAGAACCTTGTTGCCAACTTCGGAAATACACTTCCATATCTTTTGAGCCATTTTCTAAGTCCTTATTGTATTTACCGAACTCTTCCATTTCAACTTTTGTTTTAAGGCCGACTTTTTCCCAGTAGCCTTTGAGTGCTGCTGTCCGTGGCTCAAACGTCGGGTTAGAGCCTGAATAGTGATTTAACTTGATTACGAAAGGTTTACCATTCGGATCTTCACGGAAGCCATCACCATCTTTATCTTTATAACCCGCTTCGTCTAATAATTTTTTCGCTTTCTCTACGTTATATTCGTATTCTTTTACTTCACCTTTTTTCGCACCGCTCCAATGCTCAGATGGAATAAGACCAATGAGTGGCTTCGCATAACCATAGAAGAAAGCGTCATTCCATTCTTTACGGTTAATCGCATAAGCCATCGCTTGACGTAAACGCTTATCTTGATATTTAGGACGTGGAGCACCGATTTTTTCAGCTTTTCTATCATAATCATTTAATACAAAGCCGATAATCGCGTAAGAAGTAGACGGTGCTTCTAACACCTTCACATTTTCTGCTTTACGATCTTTTATTTCTTTAGCGATAGGGCCAGTCACTTCTGCCAAATCGATATCGCCTTTTTCAAGCGCTTGTGCTAAGGCTGTTTGTTCAACGACACGTATGTTCACCTTGTCAATGTTCGGTTCACCTTGCCAGTAGTCTTTATTTTTTACAAGTTCTACAGATTCGCCATCGACAATATTTTTCACGATGAATGGTCCGATACCGATTGGATGTTTACGAACAGCGTCAGACTTCGCCATATCTTTAATCGGAATATCTTTAAAGATTTTTTCACTAATAACTGATGACGTCCATAATTTAAGCAAGTTGTTCGCTTTATGTGCTTTAAACGTCAATTTCGCAGTATAATCATCAATCTTTTTAAGACCGCTAATTGTTTTCGCTTGTCCTTTATGCTTTTCTTCTGCACCTTTAATCACTTCAGCACCACTATAACGTGGCCCATCATAGTCTGGATCTGCAATTGTTTCTAAAGTGAAAATCCAGTCATTAATAGTGAATGGATTACCATCTTGCCATTTGATACCTTTTTTCACTTTAAATGTATAGGTTAAATCATCATCTTTACTTTTTTCCCATGATAAAATTTTCGGTTTCATATTCAGATGCTCATCTGTCTCTGTAAGGTCATCATTAAAATAAGCTATAACATCAGAATCGATTTTCGAACTTGAAAATATGCTTTGGAAACTACCATCTGCTGCTTCTGGAAGCGCTACATTTAAAGTTCCTCCTTTCGCATTACTTTTTTCAGTTTTGCTATGATCATTGCTCGAAGTTTGCGAGTTATTTTTTCCACATGCTGATAAAACAAGAGTGACAACTAACACTAATATCAACGCGTAACGCCAAGTCTTATTCATCCATGTTCCTCCTTCATTGATGTACTTATTTATTTCATTATTATATTTTTCTGAATACTTTGTCAACAACTAAATTTACAACATAATCTAGTTTCTTTTAAAATTAGAATCTGTCACACTTTTTTAATTTCATCATAAGAGAAAGAGTGTCACATTTGAATAAGACTTGATCATATGCAAATGCTGAGAGGCGTAAAAGATAAAAGCAAAAAAAGATATGTGAGGGAGGCACTCAAATTGATAGCCTACTCACATATCTTTGAACCATTAATATTTCTAAATTTTATAGAGAAGCAAGGGCAGTCGAAATCGCCGTATCTCCCGTCAGCACTTGAAACTCTTTTCCTTGATGTTCCGTATTAGTAGCCACTTCATACAAGACAGCTGCCACATCTTCACGCGGAATTTGACGGAGATCTGGTTGCGTAAATAATTTTGCTACTTTCACTTTTCCTGTTCCTTGATCGTTTGTCAATGCACCCGGATGCACAATAGTCGCGGTTAATCGGCTATGTCTTAAATAATCATCGGCATAATGTTTCGCAATCGTATATGGTTTCAAGTCACCACTTGCGTCAAATGCTTCACGACGAGCGTCATACGTAGACACCATAATGAAGTGCTCAATGTTCGCTGCTTCACTCGCTTTAATCGCTTTGACCGCGCCATCTAAATCTACAATGATTGTTTTGTCTGCACCTGTGCTTCCGCCAGAACCGACTGAAAAAATGACTTGATCATAAGGGAGAAAGGCTTCTGTTAAAGCGTCAATCGTTGCTGTTTCTAAATCAATCAATGTTGCAGAAATGCCTTGTGATGCTAACGCTTGCTGTTGTTCTTCTTTTCTCACAGCCGCAGTAAAATCTTCACCTTGTGCGCGCATTTGCTTCACAAGATGTTGTCCTACGCCACCGTTCGCACCTAAAATTAATGTTCGTGTCATCCAACATCCTCCTCTTTCTCTTTCATACGTGATTAATCATTGTAATTCCCTTTATCTCACTTTCAAAACACCATATAGTTGCACACCATACTTTTACTAACGTCATTTTCACTTTGAATCACTTTTAAATGACATTGAACTGGCTCGATGCAATTAACATTGACGTCCTCAACTTCTCACGCTTTATGTTTAGTTACACTTTTGTATCGACACATCCACATAGGACTGAGTGACTTCCCATCACCTCTGACAAAAGAATCCAGAGTGATGCGCATTGACTGTGTTGGACATATCTTGCTATTCTTATTTTTGTACTTTCAACAATATCCCTCGCCATACCTCAGATTGCAAGAACCTTGCAAGACTCCCGAGGGATACGTGCATATTACTAACAGTTACTTCTTTACTCTAATAGTGGTTACTGTTTAACGCAGTAGCTGTCTGACTTCTCAATACTGATGCTTTTGAGAAGTCTAGTCAGCCTTGCGGGGGCAGTACGACGAAATCTTTGAGACACATGAGATTTCTGTACTGCTCCCGAAAATCCAATTTGGCTTCCATTCAGTTTACACTTCAATCAAACCAAATTTAGTTGAGGCAAGTCCCCTGGGAAAGCGCAGCACGGTTCTTGCAATCGGCTGATGGACACCTTTTCAAAATCAAATACTACAGCATATTCCCAAAACAACCCAAAAAGCTGAGACGCAACATCACATCGCATCCCAGCCATCTCTTCAATATCATTTAAAGTCAAAAAGTTATTCATAGCGAAAATAGAATCATGTCATTTTTTATTATTTAGCTTACAGGTGTCAGAGGGGTTACACCTGTAAAGCCGACGTATGCATATGCACGTTCTACATCTTCATCTGTCGGGGGTTCAACATCATTCAATGCATACGGTACACCTAAGGCCTCCCATTTGTGCACACCGAGTTGGTGATAAGGTAAGATTTCAAATTTCTCAACGTTGCCAAGTTGGTTGATAAATGTGCCAAGTGCTTTCAAGTCTTCGGGGGCGTCGGTAAGACCTGGTACGAGCACATGGCGAATCCATATCGGTTGGCCTTTGTCTGCTAAATATTGAATATATTTGAGTATATGAGTATTAGGTTTTCCGGTTAATTGTTGATGCTTTTCATTATCGATATGCTTAATGTCCACCATCAATAAGTCTGTATGTGCTAACACTTGATCGAAATGTTTCTTAAAAGCTTCCGTATCGTTTGCACAGCCAAGTGAGGTATCGATACACGTATGAATCCCTTGTGCGTGAAGCTTTTCAAACAGTTCTTCGATAAACGGCATTTGCAAGAGAGGTTCACCACCACTGATCGTGACGCCCCCTCCTGATGCCTGAAAGTAAGGGAGATACGGAACAATTTCATTCACGAGTTCATCTGCTGTTGCTGTACGAGAGGGCTCATTGACTTTCCAAGTATCTGGATTATGGCAATAAAGACATCTCAGTAAGCAACCTTGTGTAAAGATAATGTAGCGTAAGCCTGGGCCATCGACTGTACCTAAGCTTTCTATTGAATGAATGTGTCCTTTAATCATCGTTCTCCCCCATTTAATCATGTCAAATTAAGACTGTTAGTGTTGTGTTGCTGACTCGTTACATAGATTCGTGGAATGTACGAGAAATAACGTCGAGTTGTTGCTCGCGTGTTAATTTAATAAAGTTTACTGCATAACCTGATACACGTACTGTGAGTTGTGGGTATTCTTCTGGGTGTTCCATAGCATCAAGTAATGTTTCTCTGTTAAAGACATTGATGTTCAAGTGATGACCGTGTTGTAATGCATAGCCATCTAAAATGCTGACTAAGTTTTGTTCTTGTGTTGCTTCTTCTTTACCTAATGATTTTGGTACGATACTAAATGTGTTAGAAATACCGTCTTTACAGCAGTCATAAGGTAATTTTGATACTGATGATAATGATGCCAGTGCACCGTGATCATCGCGTCCGTGCATTGGGTTCGCACCTGGCGCAAATGGTTCGCCTGCTTTACGTCCGTCTGGTGTGTTACCTGTTTTCTTACCGTAAACAACATTTGATGTGATTGTGAGTACACTCATCGTATGTTCAGAGTCACGGTACGTTTGATGTTTACGTAATTTTTTCATGAAGCTTTCAACTAACTGCACTGCGATGTCGTCTACACGTGGATCGTTGTTACCATACTTTGGATAATCGCCTGTTGTTTCAAAGTCAACTACGAGTCCGTTTTCATCGCGAATTGTGCGAACTTGACCATATTTAATGGCAGAAAGTGAGTCCGCTGCAACTGATAAACCTGCAATACCTGTTGCCATTGTACGGTGCACATCTGTATCATGAAGTGCCATTTCGATACGTTCATAGCTGTATTTATCGTGCATGTAGTGAATGACATTTAATGAGTTGATGTAAACCCCTGCTAGCCATTCCATCATTTCATCAAATTGACGGTACACTTCATCGTAATCTAAAATTTCAGATTGAATTGGAGCGAAGTTTGGCGCAACTTGAGCACCTGATTTTTCGTCTTTACCACCATTGATCGCATACAATAATGTCTTCGCTAAGTTGGCACGTGCACCGAAGAATTGCATTTGTTTACCGATACGCATTGCAGACACACAACATGCAATACCATAATCGTCACCGTAGCTTTCACGCATTAAGTCATCATTTTCGTACTGAATTGAGCTTGTTTTAATACTCATTTTCGTACAGTAGCGTTTGAAGTTTTCAGGTAAACGTGTTGACCATAATACTGTCAAGTTTGGTTCTGGTGCTGGTCCTAAGTTGTCGAGTGAATGTAAGAAACGGAATGAGTTTTTCGTTACCATTGAGCGTCCGTCAATCCCCACACCACCGATAGATTCTGTTACCCAAGTCGGGTCACCTGAGAATAATGCATTGTAGTCAGGTGTACGCGCAAATTTTACTAAACGTAATTTCATGATGAAGTGGTCAATGATTTCTTGTACTTCTGTTTCAGTAATCGTACCTGCTTGTAAGTCACGTTCTGCATAAATGTCTAAGAATGTAGATGTACGTCCTAGACTCATTGCGGCTCCGTTTTGTTCTTTAATTGCAGCAAGATAAGCAAGGTATAACCATTGTACCGCTTCTTTAAAGTTTTCAGCTGGACGACTTAAATCAAATCCGTAACGTTCACCAAGTTGTTTTAATTCGTTTAATGAACGATATTGCTCTGACACTTCTTCGCGTAAACGAATCACATCTTCAGTCATTGTTGATGATAAGTCATTGAAGTCTTTTTGTTTTTCTGCCATTAAGAAATCAACACCGTATAATGCGACACGACGATAATCTCCAATAATACGACCACGGCCATAAGCATCTGGTAAACCTGTAATAATCCCTGCTTTACGACATGCTAACATTTCTTTTGAATACGCATCGAATACACCTTGGTTATGTGTTTTACGATACTCTGTAAAAATGTGTTCTGTTTCTTTATCTAATTCATAACCGTACGCTTCACATGCTGCTTTTGCCATACGGATACCGCCAAATGGTTGCATCGAACGTTTGAATGGTTTGTCTGTTTGCACACCAACAATTTGTTCTAATGATTCATCCAAGTAACCTGCATCATGAGATAAAATAGTTGATGGCACTTTTGTATCCATATCCCAAATACCACCACGTTCACGCTCTTCTTTCGATAACGCCATCACTTGATCCCACAATTTCGTCGTTGCTTCAGTTGGACCGGCTAAAAAACTGTCGTCGCCTTGATAACCTGTGAAGTTTAATTGTATGAATTCACGAACGTCCACATGGCGTGTCCAACGTCCAGTTTTAAAACCTTCCCATGCATTATGTGTAGTTTGAGTGTCTTTAATCATATCTTTACCTCCAATTAGGTTTGTTCATCATTTCACAAGTAGTATACCAAGAATTGTGAATACAATCACTTAAAATTGAAAGCGTTTTATAAAATGTCATGATTTCGCTTTATTTTGTATAATATTTTGTCACAATCTATAAAAATTTCAAAAAGAACTTTTTTGTTGTGTAACTATTTTTATACATTTTCAGGTAACTTGATTGGTCGGTATCAAGGCGTAAATGCTTATGTTTTCTAAAGGTTTACACCCCAAAATTAAAAAGCGGGGACGGGACATAAAAATTTCAAGTCTCAATCCATTCATATATTTTTGACTGATTAAATGATTTTAAAGTAGTTGGAAAATGAGGATGAATGGATAAAACATTGATGCTATTGATTTATTGATTTCATAAACTTGCCCTCAGTTTCGCTGTGTTTAATATAAGATTGCCCAGAAGGCTGAGACTCCTGAGGGAATGCGTGCATACTGCTGACGGTCGCTTCTTTACTTTAATAGTGGTTGCTGTTTATCGCAGTAGCTGTCTGACTTCTCAACGTATACACTTTTGAGAAGTCTAGTCAGCCTTGCGGGGGCAGTACGACGAAATCTTTGTTACACATGAGATTTCTGTACTGCTCCCAAAATCCAATTCGGCATCGATCAAGTGTTCATTTCAATCAAGCCGAATTTAGTTGAAGGGCCAGCCCCTAGGAACGCGAAGCCATGAAGGCAATCTAAAGCCACAAGACATAGGGAGGGCAAGTTTAACAAAAATATTGCATCAATAGCATCAAAAGTTTTCAAGCCCCATCCCTTGGTATACACAACAAAATATAGTAAAGGAGCTGAGGAATCTTAATTTCCCAGCTCCACTTTCAATAACTTTATTTATTATCTTCTGTTGCAGTAAAACGATAGATCTCAGAGTCATACAATTTTAAAACTTTCCACAAAATGTAATCGACAATAAAACCGACAACTAACGGAATGACGAAAAATACCGCAAGGACAATCAGTAAGTTGGTCATACCGTTGCCATCCATTAATTCTAACGCTTTAATTGGACCGACTAAGCCGACAATACCGAATCCCGCTGTTTCTTTCACACCTGAAATACCGAGCAACGCACCTGCTGCCCCTGTTACGGCTGCTGTAATGCCGATCGGTAAGAGTATAATAGGATAGCGAATAACGTTAGGAATCATCATTTTCATACCACCTAGTAAAATCGCAATTGGGACACCAATTTTATTCACACGTAATGTCCCGATGAACAGAACGACAGCTGCAACGGCAACACCAATCGCTGCTGATCCTGCTGCTAAACCTGAAATACCAATCGCTAAGCCAACGCCGATTGTTGAAATTGGGGAAACAATAATGAATGAAAATAAGACTGCAATCAAAACGCCCATCAACACGGGTTGTAACGTCGTAAATGTATTCACTAAACTACCGATAGCTAATGTAATCTTGCTGACATAAGGTAATGTCCAAACACCAATCAATCCAGCGCCACCGCCTACGATAATCGGTAATAAAATTACGTTCAAACTGCCTAAGCGATTACCCAACCATAATACAATGAGCACTGCAATAGATGCCGTAATCATTGTATTGATTAAATCACCAATACCGACCAATTGCCAACCAGCCGGCGTCACTTTAGCGGCCCCTGAACCTACAAACGCTGCTGCGCCCACTAACGCTGTTGCCATTGGATTTAAATTGAATTGTAACGCGATGAGGACACCGACCATAATCGGTAGCGCAAATTGTACCCCTAAGACAACTTGATTCATCGTTGCGAAAATATCAGCGTATTGACTTAAGTATTTAAACAATCCACCTAACACTGCATTCGGAATAAGCCCAGCAATAATTGCGATGGCTAAACCATTTAATACTTTGAACATAAATGTTTTAAATGTCATTCTCTGCTCTGCTGCTTCCATTTCCTTTACCACCTCACTGTTGAATTACATTTGAATCAATGAACTTCAAATGGTTTTCGAGGTACGACGTTCATTCTACTTTTCCACTTTTTCTGTCCCCCTTCAAATGCGCTTCGTACCACAATAGTGATAGCGTAACTGAACAAAGATCATTTATCAATACCATTTTTTAAAATATTCGCAATTTAATGTGACTTAATTCAATCCCACTTCATTTTATTTTAACTTGTCGTTTATCCCACACATCATTCATTTTCCACGCAAAAAGAAGAGACAAGGACACATTAAAGTTTCCCTGCCTCTTGTTATGCTTGTATGATTATTTTTGAGTTGCTGAATATTTACTATGTACACGCATCATCGTATCAATTCGTGATTCTGCAAGATGTTCCGCTGCTTGTAATGGTAAAATACCTTCTTCTTTTGAGATCGTGAAAATTTTGTCCATTTGCTCGTAAATGTTTTTCACTTTCTTTTCAGCACGTTCACGATTGTATTGACCGTACAACTCGTCTGCTACGTTGATGACACCACCGCTGTTCACAACAAAGTCAGGTGCATAAATAATGCCGCGTTCTTTTAACATTTGACCGTGCTTGTCATCTTCTAGCAATTGGTTGTTGGCACTACCGCAAACCATTTTCACTTTTAACTCTGGAATCGTTTTATCGTTTAAAATACCACCCAGTGCACATGGCGCAAAAATGTCAGCGTCAACTTGATAGATATCGTTAATTCCTACCGCTTCTGCATTAAAGTCATTCACTGCACGTTGCACGGCTTCTTCATTGATATCAGTCACGATGAGTTTCGCGCCTTCTTCATGTAAGTATTTACACATATGATAGGCAACGTTACCTACACCTTGTACAGCAACAGTTTTCCCGTCTAAACTGTCAGAGCCAAACGCTTCTTTTGCCGTACGCTTCATCGCATAATAAACACCTAATGCCGTCATCGGACTTGGGTTACCACTTGAACCGTAAGACTCACTGACACCTGTCACATATGGTGTTTCTAAACGAATGAAATCCATATCTTCTACCGTAGTTCCTACATCTTCGGCAGTAATGTAACGGCCATCTAAACTATGGATGTAACGACCGAGTGCTCTAAAGAATGCTTCAGATTTATCTGTTTTCGGATCACCGATGACAACAGTTTTTGCGCCACCTAAATTAAGGCCGGCAGTTGCATTTTTATATGTCATTCCTTTAGCCAAGCGCATCACGTCGACAATCGCATCTTCTTCACTTTCGTAATTCCAGAAGCGACAACCTCCTAACGCTGGACCTAAAGTTGTGTCATGAATACAAATAATTGCTTTTAAACCTGTTGTTTCGTCGTGGCAAAAAACTAACTGCTCGTAATCAGCTTGTGCCATCTTTTCGAAAATCATTGCCATTCCTCCTTTGTGTTTCACATTTCCCGTCATGAAACCACATATTATCAGAATGGAACGTCTTATCTATTCAATTAAGTGAGATATCCGTCCCACTCCACATTATCCAATATATCATATTTGCTATTTTTTGACCCCTTCAGCAAATGCAACACAATGGCGTAAGCGGTTCCAATTCTATATTATAGCACATTCAAAAATTTTTGTATCCTTACACATTTGCTTTTTTGAGATATTTTTAAAATTAAAATTTATGTAGCGATGCTCGTTTTTCCTTTCATTGACACAAACCCCTATTTTACCAGTGTCATTAAAGTTTCTATCCTCTTGCATTGCGCTGGGTCTCTGTAAAAAGGTGACCTGTGTACTTTTCCGTTATTTGCAATTCTAAAATTTTTGAACTAAGGAGATCATCACGTCAAATATATCCATTTTTTGAAGTAAACACCTCCTTTTCCCTAATGTTCATTTTTTCACATTTTCAATATAATGAAGGTATTACAAGACGAAAGGAAGTTTTAGTATGATCGCTACCCAAGATAAAGTTGCCGATATCGTTACACACTATCCTAAAACAGCAGACGTTTTCCGCAAACATGGCATCGATTTTTGCTGTGGTGGACAAATCTCTCTTGAAGAAGCTGTTTCAAACCATCCTAAGCTATCACTCACACCACTTCTTCAAGAATTAGAAGATGCAAGTCAACACCAAGGTGAAGGGATGCAACCACAATATTTATCCGTTCCTTCTTTAATTCAATATATTCAAGCGCGCTATCACGACACATTAAGAGAAGAGTTCAAGCAGCTGACACCATATGTGACAAAACTCTCACGTGTGCATGGTCCAAACCATCCGAATTTAGTGACATTAAAATCAACATTTGATGCATTTAAATCAGCAATGTTGACACATACAGATGAAGAAGACCAAAATGCTTTTCCTAAATTGGTGCGTTCTGCCAATGGTGAAGCTGTTGAAGATATAGATGCCGTCATTCAATCGCTCGTTGATGATCATGATGAGGCGGGCGCATTACTTCAACAGATGCGTGAATTGACGCATGATTTTCAACCGCCAGCTGAAGCATGTGGGACTTGGCGACTCGTTTACGATCGGATTACACATTTAGAACGAGAAACACATGCGCATGTCCACTTAGAAAACCATGTGCTCTTTCCTAAAATAACAGGTTGACGACACCCACGACCACACGTGAAGGTATCACCAACCTTTTTGAATACGAAATCACTGAGACATCTTTTGTTTCAGTGATTTTTTCTTGCGATTGAAATGAATTCTTGTCCTGCTTGGAAGAGTAAAATCAACAGCGCTGGATGAATCATACTGTCATGAATTTCAATACGGTATTCGGGCTTAAACTTAAAAATCGACGCCTCCACAGACATCACATCACGCCCCGATGCATCGCGCACTTCAGCATTGTATGTAAAAAAGCGAAATTTAAACTTAAAACGGTCGCCCTCCGCTGTATCATAGTAAAAGCGTATCGGCAAAAGATAACTCGCACGAAAACGCCCCATATACTGTTCATTGTGATACACTTGCCACGTCGGTAATAACCAACTGAATCCACCTTTATCGCGCGTTAAATAAAAATGATTTTCGCCATCTGCAATTTCATACTCTTGCCATAAATAATTGAAAAGTAATGACAACTTAAACCGCTGTTGACCGCGGCCTAACTTCAATTGATATACGGGTTCGTCTTTGTCATTAAAGACCGTCATGATTTTTTTCGTAACATCCCAAAAGTGTTCTTTGTAATGAAATTTTTGCATCGGTTTACCTCTTCTCTTTCATCAGTTGATAAAATTTTGCCATATGTCGTGCCCACTGTTTTAAGTGTACAGGTCCTTCATTGATCGCTTGTTCTAGAGACATCGGCCCTGTTGACATACTGTATACCGCATCAATCCCGTGTTTTTCAACCGCTTCATACCCTGTACCCAATTTACCAGCGACCGCGATCACAGGCTTTCCATACTTTTTCGCTGCTTTTGCGACGCCCACTGGAGTTTTACCGTACACTGTTTGTCCATCAATCGCACCTTCCCCAGTAATGACAAGGTCTGCGCGTTTCACATGCGCGTCAAATTGCGTCACCGAGAGGACAATATCAATGCCACGTTTTAAGTCGACCGGAAGACATGCTAACAAGCCTGCACCTAATCCCCCTGCAGCACCTGCACCTGGAATGTCGGCCACTTGTCGCTTTAAATCTCGTTCAATTACGGTATGAAAATGTGACAAAGCGGCTTCTAATATCAGTTGATCTGCTTGACTTGCCCCCTTTTGCGCACTATAAACCGCAGTTGCCCCATTCGGACCGAGCAATGGATTATCAACATCACAAGCGATTTCAAGTTGCACATTTTGAAATCTCGTATCTATGTGCGACATGTCGATGTGATTTAATTGGGCCAAAGCTTCACCGCCACGAGAAATCGGCTGACCCTTTGCATCTAAGAGTTGAACCCCTATCGCTTGGAGTAACCCAGCACCTCCGTCATTCGTCGCACTGCCGCCAATCCCTAAAATGATACGTGACACCCCTTGTTCAAGCGCATCCAACAACAATTGTCCCGTGCCATACGTAGAGGTGATACGTGGATTACGTTCATTTAGCATTACTAAATCTAATCCAGAAGCTGCCGCCATTTCAATGATTGCGGTCTGTCCTTCATTCGCGAGGCTGTACGTCGCTGAAATAGAACGCCCTAATGGATCTTGAACCGAAATCGTTCGACACGTACCTCGTAGTGCATCGTGAAGTGACTGGGTCGTGCCCTCTCCCCCATCTGCCATAGGAATTTTATGAAACGTTGTCGTATCACCCGTAACGTTACGCCAACCTTGTTCAATCGCTGCTGCAGCTTCCATGGCGGTCATAGATTCTTTAAATGAGTCAGGTGCAATGAGTATATGCATCAGTGATCCTCCCTTAACTATAGTACTTCTTATATTATAGGGCAGGTGACGAGAATTCAAAAGAAGTATGAAATCGTTTGCAGTAACATGGACATGCCAAATAAAAAAAGGCAATGCCTCGCACATGCGATATGACATCACCTTTAAGTTTAAATATACATTTGACGATTACACACGTTCTGCTACATAAATTTTACGTGTCAGCCATTGACCTGTTTTCTCATCGTAATCATCACAAGTAATCAGTGTCAGTTGGTCTTTATCTTTCTTCATCTCATCCAACACTTCCACTTGATACGGGTCGACATCTTTAATCGACGTAATTTGATATTTGCGCGTTTCCTTGCCCACTTTAAAAGTCACTTCTGCACCCTTTTTCGCTTTGTGTAACTCTGTAAATTGATAGTTCAAACTATAATTTGTATGTCCGGCAATAGCGATATTTTGGTCTTTGAGTGATTCATCCTTTTCCGCCAAACTCACACCGCGCTCCAATTGTTCAGGTGTCGCTGGACCAGGGTACACAGCTTCTTTTATACCGACTGACGGCACTTCTAATATCCCCACGACTTTCGACGGGTCTTTCGGAATTTCAGGCACTTTTGATGGTGCGTTTTGTTGACTTTCTTCATATGCTTCAATTTTTTGTTCATTTTCTTTATTCGTCAAATATGCATCAATTTTCGGCTTAAAGATTAAATATATGCCTGCTAAAATCAATGCGATACCCATAAGTGGAACCAGCCCACGTGTTAATTTTTGCATCAACTGACCTCTTTCACGATGATTTTATGCCTCTTATTATATCCCCTCAAGCCCAAATTGAAAATAAAAAGAGACCAACAAAGTTTTGATTATCTTAAAACACATGATTTTAACAAATTAGGTTTCATTGATAATCATTCTGAGTTTTCACAATTGCCATGATGGGTTCGCTTTCTTAGAGGCCGTGAGTAAGAAGAATTAGATTTTTTTATATTATAACTTTTCATAAAACGTAACAAAAGAGGATGAGATACTCAACATCTCAGCCTCTTCTAAATATTACGCTTCGTCTTTAACTAAAGGATGATCTGGTTTTACGAAGAACCATAATACAATCGCAACAACCACTAAAATTAGCATTGAACGTAATGTTGGAATCCAACCAATCATTTCTGCAAGATACCCTGCAAAAATCGGGCTCAATACCGCACCGATATTACCCCATAAGTTCATCCAACCTGAAACTGTCCCCGAATAGTTGCGTCCTAAATCTGTCGCTGAAGCCCAGCTCATAACCATCGCTAAACCAATACTACTCAAACAAAGTGACATCCAGACAATATTTTTCACTAAAGAATCTGAAATAATAGCGAAGTTTAACGCCACGCCAAACATCACAAAACCTGCAATCGCAATAATGCCACGTGCCGCAAAACGTGACTTACCACTGCTCAAAATCTTATCTGAAATCGTACCACCACTTAAAATGAACACGAACATGACTAACCAAGGAATTCCTGCAATTTTACTCATTGTATCACGATCAACGTTGAACTGTTCCATTAAGTACGTTGGATACCAATATAAAAACAATGTAATCGTAAATTGAACTACAAAATACTGTAGTGCAATCGCATAAAAGCTAAATCTTGAGAAAAAAGTCCCCCATGGGGGCGTACTCTTATTTGTTTTTACTACGTCACGATTTTCCATAATAAAGCTTTTCTCTGCTTCATTAACCATTTTATGATGTTCAGGTAAGTCTTTCGCAATAATTACCCATAATATCGCAATCAAGAAGCCAATTGCACCGAAAATATAAAATACAGCTTGCCAACCCAATGCATTATAAATTGAGATTGTGATAATCGGTGCAATAACAGGTCCAAAATAAGAACCTGCCAATAATGTACTCGCAGCACGCCCTTTTTCATGTTTACTGAACCAATATGTATTGAATACAGCGTTAGACGGAAACATTGGTGATTCACCCGCACCAAATAGAAAACGGACAAAGAATATTAAACCATGATTTTTTATCATACCTGTAAAAATTGTAAAAGCACTCCACCATACTAACGCAATCGTAATCATTTTTTTAGGACCATATTTCTCTGCTAAAAATCCTGATGGAACTTGCATAAGGGCATAACCCAAGTAAAAAAATGAACCGAGTAGTCCGAATTGCCCTTTTGTAAGATGTAAGTCTTCCATCATTGGTGCAGCGATGTAAGAAATATTTGTACGATCCATATAGGCAATAACACCAATTAAGAAAAATAGACCTGCAAACAGCCAGCGGACATTTGTTTTCTTTTGACTCATAATTTTGACCTTCTTTCATTTGGTCATCTGATGACCTTTTGTGTAGCTCTATGAATATACCACACGAAGAAAGCGGTTACAATATAAATTTGAACATTTTTTGAACGTTTTTAGAAAATTATTTAATAAATTACACTTTAATTAACAAAAATGGCTTAAATCTCCATCATTACAAGAGATTAAGCCGTTTTTTTAAAATACTACTTTATTATTTTTTTGGTTATTTACTATGCATCACAACTATTGCGTCACTTCTGGTTGACGACGACCATGAATGAAGGCATATAAAATGATGCATAACAATAAAATGACACCTATCGCTACATACATCATACGATAGCCGATAGCAGGTAAAATTATGCCGAGTAGCGCTGGACCAAAACCAACACCAACATCTAGTCCGATGAAAAATGTGGAAGTTGCAAGACCGACTTGATCTGCACGTGATACTATGACAGCTACAATATTACCGACAGCCGTCATACTCCCATAACCAATACCGACTAACGCACCAGACAATAACAATGCCCATCCACTATGCGCCATCGCTAATATTAAAATACCTATACCAAATATCACTAAAGCAGGATACGCGACCCAATTTTCATGGAAGCGATCCAAAATACGACCGACAAATGGACGTGTTAAAACTGAAGTGATGGCATAAAAGATAAAATAATAGCTCGCCACTGCAGATAAATCAATTTCTACAGCATACAATTGTAAAAATGATAACACAGAAGCGTAACCTAAACCACAAATGAGGACAACAAGCGCAATCGGAATCGCAGGTACTGAAATAAATTGTGAAATATGAAAGCCTTGATGCTTAGATTGTTGTTCAGCCATTTTAACATTGACTTTTAAAAACAATGCAAAGACGAACGCTAAAATCGCAACAACAAGACAGACGGTAAATAAAACGAATGTCGGATAAAGCCCTGCTAAATCTAATCCTAAAAACGGACCAATCGCGGCACCTATCACTAAACTCAAGCTAAACAGACTAATCGCTACACCTCGACGTTCAATAGGTGCAATGAGCGGCACAATCGTTCCTGTCGCAGTTGTTGCAATCGCAAGCGCCACCCCATTTAAAAAACGAGTCACGAATAAAAAGATAAGACTCCCTTCAATGAAATAAAAACATTGCGTGATGATGAATAACACTAATCCAATCATCAACAAACGTTTAGGTCCCACTTCATGAATGTAACGTCCACCTACAAAACGTCCGATCAATGCGCCGACGATAAAAATACCTGTAATCAGTCCTGCAACACCGGTAGACACGTCATAACGTTGAATGGCGTATTGTGCGATGACAACAATGAGTAAATACATCGCAAAATAAACAAAAAAACTGACTAAAAAGTTGAAGATGTAATTTTTTATAAACGCTTGATGCTCTTGATTTTCCACTCAAATACCCCTTCCTCAATTTGGTAAGCTAAGCTAACTAATAACTTTGATATTATATCGCGCCAAGGTCATAAAATCAAGGGCATGACATACAAAATGCAAAGTGTATCAATAATATTCAAAAAGTTGCGCAGCTTCATTGCAGACAACCTACATAGAAACAGGTTCGTTTAACTTCTATCCTTAATATGGTTTAATAGAGTTGAAACGGTTAGACACAGGTCAACTTCATATTCGATAAATAAGGGCATCTTGGCTTGTCATGGTGATTGAAGACGGGTGAGAAAGATTCGTATTGTGCTGGCCGTACAACTTTCATTGAACGTGCTATTGAACACAAGATCGTGTGCTTTCCTGATTCATGCACATCAAGTACGCGGAACACCATTTCCCACTGACGATCTTCCTCTATCACACAAGTTCATCCATTTTGAGTTACCTTAAACAAAGAGCATCATCATTCATGCCCTGCGATGATTTAAAAACGAACAATTTATGGGTAAAGGAGAAATTCATATGTCATCTCAAACAGAAAAAGAGTTAAAAAGGCAGTATTTAGATTTAATCGCTGAAAAATTCGATTCAGAAGAAAAAGTTGCGACTAAAATTATCCATTTAGAGTCGATTTTGGATTTACCTAAAGGCACAGAACACTTTGTCAGTGACTTGCACGGTGAATATCACGCATTTCAACACGTGTTGCGTAATGGATCTGGTAATTTACAACAAAAGATCCATGACATTTTCCAATCACGATTAGATCCCCAAGAAATGAATGAATTGATTGCGTTAGTCTACTATCCAGAAGAAAAAATTAGGCGCATTAAAAATGGTTTTAACTCGAAAGCTGAACGTCACACATGGTATAAAAAAACGATTAATCGGTTACTAGAATTAGTGAAATATACCTCTTCCAAATATACACGTTCAAAATTGCGTAAATCATTAGCGCCAGAATATACATTTATCATTGAAGAATTACTCTATAAAAGTAACCAATTCAACAACAAAAAAGATTATTATGATGCGATTCTGAAACAAATTATCCAATTGAACCAAGCGGATAAACTCATTATCAGTCTCGCAAATACGACACAAAGATTAGTTGTAGACCATCTCCACGTCGTTGGTGATATTTACGACCGTGGTCCTCACCCAGACAAAATTATGGATACACTCATTGATTACCATTCTGTCGATATTCAATGGGGGAACCATGACGTTTTATGGATGGGTGCGTACTCTGGTTCAAAAGTGTGCCTCGCGAACTTACTCCGCATTTGTGCACGTTACGACAATCTCGACATTATTGAAGATGCTTACGGTATTAACTTGCGTCCATTATTAACGCTAGCCGAAAAGTATTACGATGATAATGAGGCATTTCGTCCGAAAAAACATCCTGAGAAAAATCCATCAGAGTCAGAAATTTTACAGATTACTAAAATTCATCAAGCAATTGCGATGATTCAATTTAAATTGGAAGGACCGATTATTAAACGTCGCCCTGAATTTGAAATGAATGAACGTTTATTGCTCGATCGTGTGAATTATCGTGATCATACTCTCGAACTGAACGGCAAAGTCCATACGATTGAAAATACATGTTTTAGAACTGTAGACCGTCGCCAACCTACTGCACTCCTTGAAGAAGAACAAGAAGTGATGGATAAGTTACTCACATCTGTACAAGAATCTGAAAAATTGCGTCGTCATGTAGACTTCTTGATGAAAAAAGGAAACTTATATTTACGTTACAATGGCAACTTACTCATTCATGGCTGCATTCCTATCGACGAGCAAGGTGAAATGGAAGGTATGACCATTGATGGGCATTTCGTGACTGGACGTGAACTGATTGATGAATTTGAAAAACACGTCCGTTATGCCTATGAACATAAAGAAGTAGAAGACGATCTTTCAACGGATTTAGTCTGGTATTTATGGACAGGTAAATATTCATCATTATTCGGTAAACGTGCGATGACAACATTTGAGCGTTACTTCATTAAAGACAAAAGCACGCATAAAGAAGTTAAAAATCCGTACTATCGATTACGTGAAAACGAAGACGTCGTAAGAAAAATGTTAGAAGAATTCGACATGAATCCTGAGCAAGGTCGGATTATTAACGGACATACACCTGTGAAAGAGCGCGATGGTGAGAATCCTATTAAAGCAAACGGTAAAATGCTTGTTATTGACGGTGGTTTCTCTAAAGCGTATCAATCGACGACAGGTATCGCGGGCTACACGTTGTTGTATAACTCGTTTGGTATGCAGCTTGTGGCGCACCAACATTTTAATTCAAAAGAGAAGTTGCTAGAGACGGGTGAAGATGAGTTGTCTATTCGTCGTGTTGTGGATAAAGAGTTGGAGCGTAAGTTAATTCGAGATACAAATGACGGGGCCGAGTTGCAGAAAGAGATTGACATGTTGAAGGCGTTGATGTCGTATCGTTATATGAAGTGATGTGGTGTTTAATAAAAACAAGTAGGGGGTGGGGCTTGAAAACTTTTGATGCTATTGATGCGATATTTTTGTTAAACTTGCCCTCCCTATGTCTTGTGGCTTTAGATTGCCTTCATGGCTTCGCGTTTCCTAGGGGCTGAGGGGAGGTTGTGACAAAAGCGCTTAGGATTTGAGCAGAACCGAGCGATGAGCAAAATTGATTTCCAAATTTTGCCGAAATCGCGGGAGTTCTGTCGAAAATCCTGCTTTTGGAACACCGTTTATTAATTCCCAGCGCACCCATTCATTGTCGGTTTTGGGAGCAGTACAGAAATCTCATGTGTTACAAAGATTCCGTCGTACTGCCCCCGCAAGGCTGACTAGACTTCTCAAAAGTGTATACGTTGAGAAGTCAAACAGCTACTGCGATAAACAGTAACCACTAGTTAAGTAAAGAAGCGACTGTCAGCGGTATGCACGCATTCCCTCAAGAGTCTCGCATGATTTACAATTCAATAAGGCAGCTTTTTTAACGAATCGTTCGTTCATTCTTTCATTTGATCCCAAAACAAACACACCTCTCTCCTTCTATTTCCATACAACTTCACTTTTATGGGTTGCATGCGAAAAGGTCTACTGTCACTTTTGCAGTCACTATTCAACTCTCCAAATATGGAATGTCCCCTCACCTATAACACTCGTTTTCATCTGCATGATTCATATATTTTCGAGTAAGAAGAATACTATCTGTTGATTTCTCTAATGTTTGGAAATGAAAATTCAAATAAAAGTGGTAATGTTTGAAAGAAAGGTGTAAAATTTGGGAGTGCGTTTTTAAATCACTTGCACGCAATCAACAAGGTGTAATGTGGTAACATGCGACGTGTTATGGGAAATGGCATTGCGATGTTGATATCTATTTAATTTAAAAGAGCAATAATTAGATTTTAGTATTATTTTACATTTCAAATCTATGTGTATTATAATGGTGAAAGCGTTTACTTGAGAGATGCAAATATTGGAGGGGTACAGTGTGATGAATATCCTAGAAAAATTAAATGCGATATTATGGGGCGCACCGAGTCTCATTTTATTAACGGGAACGGGGTTGTTTTTAACCTTTGTGTTGAAAGGCATGCAGTTCACCAAACTGATTCATGCATTCAAACTTGCCTTTGTTCCTAATAAAAAAGAAGCCGAGAGTGAGGGTGACATTAGTAACTTTAAAGCGCTAATGACGTCACTTGCCGGTATGATTGGTAACGGGAATATCGCAGGTGTTGCGACAGCTGTCACTTTAGGTGGTCCTGGTGCGATTTTTTGGATGTGGGTCGTGGGTTTGCTCGGTATGACAACGAAATATGCCGAGGCGTTGTTAGCGATGAAGTTCCGCGTTCAAAATGATAAAGGTGAATATTCAAGTGGTCCGATGTATTACATAGAAAAAGGATTGGGACATCGTTTCAAATTTTTAGCGATTGCCTTTGCGATTTTCGGTGCCTTTGCTGCATTAGGTATCGGGAATAGTGTACAGTCCAATACGATTGCTGACGTCATGACGAATAGTTTTAACGTGAGTGGTTTCATCACTGGGATTGTATTAGTCATTCTCATCTCACTCATTATTTTTGGTGGGCTGAAACGGATTAGTAACGTGGCAGGGTTCTTCGTTCCAATGATGGCGATTTTTTACATCGGTGCATCTGTGACAATTCTCATCATTAATTACGATCAAATTTTACCGGCATTCGGTTTAATTTTTAAATATGCGTTCACACCGGTATCTGCTGCCGGCGGATTTACTGGCATTATGGTCATGCAAGCGATTCAAAATGGTGTATCTAAAGGGATCTTTTCAAACGAAGCTGGTTTAGGTACGGTCGCATTGATTTCTGGTAATGCCAAAGCCGGACATCCAGCAACACAAGCACTTGTCGCTATGACAGGTACATTTATCGTGACAATTATTGTTTGTACGATGACAGGTCTTGTTTTACTCGTAACAGGCTATTGGGATCCAACAGGTGGTTTATTGTCTGGTGTATCACATGATCCAAAATTAGAAGCTGGTGCACTGACAAGTATGGCATTCGGCGCAAGTTTGGGCACTTTAGGCGAATATGTCGTATCACTTTCGGTTATTTTCTTCGGATTTTCTACCATTATCGCTTGGTTCGTATACGGTGCGAAATGTTTCGAATATTTATTTGGTGTAAAATATGTCATGCTTTACGGTGTCATTTATGTCATTGCTACGTTTGTAGGAACGATTGCTAACCTTAAAACAGTGTGGCTGTTTGCAGATACGGCTAACGCGATGATGATGATTCCAAACTTAATCGGTATTTTATTCTTATATAAAGTCATTAAGCAAGAAACTGAATCCTATTTCAAACCAACTACGAAAAACTATTCTAAATAAAATCCTTTTCGAAACGATAGGATCTGTCATTTTTGATAGGTCGTATCGTTTTTTATTGCACTATGAAATGATTTTCACTAAAAAACGCTATTCAGCCGATGAACGTGATACAAAGGATGATAAGTTTTGTCGTCATACTCAGCAATGCAGCTTCGTTTGTCATCATTGATACAGGGTAAACTAACTTTGAGGTGATAATGATGAAACAACAAGCAATTGAAAAAATCAATCAAGTGATCGAACAGTCACGTATTGGTGTACTCTCTACTGCTGTCAATAACAAACCAAATAGCCGTTATATGATTTTTTATAACGATGGCTTAGATTTATATACAAAAACGAGTCGTTCTACACGCAAATTTGAAGAACTGACACAAAACCCAGATGCTCATGTATTATTAGGATATGAAGAAGGTTCAGGTCAGCCTTACGTCGAAATTGAAGGTCAAGTCGATATCATCACCAACTCAAAAGAAATCGATTGGTTGTGGCAAGAACAAGACCGTACATTTTTCGACTCTAAAAATGATCCTGATTTAGTGGTGTTACGTATTATTCCATCACATATTACATTATTGAATAGTGATGAAACAGCAACCCCATTTGAAATTGATGTGAGCCAACTGTAACTAAAAAAGGACGTGTTTAAATGATTCAACGTTTACAAGAAGTCATGTTATACGTGCAAGACCAAGAAAAAGCCAAACAATTTTGGACATCGCATTTTGATTTCCAAGTTGCATCAGATGAAACATTTCAAGGGATGCGCGTCATAACGTTAAAGCCAACAGACGTAGCACAAACTGCCATCGTCCTCCAAGACAAAGCCAAAGTTGAAGCGATGGGCATGGGCGTCAATACAGGAACCCCTTCTCTCATGTTCGGGACAACCGATATTGACGCGTTGTATGATGACTTAAAATCAAAAGGCATTCAAGTCGGCGAAAAAATGACTTTACCAACAGGCAGCGTGTTTAACTTTGCGGATGATGAAAACAACTATTTTGCAGTCCGCCAAATCGAACAATCATAAAAAACAAACACTATTCCTCAACAGCGCATTTTCAACCCTTAGCGCTATGGAGAATAGTGTTTTTTATATTTAATTACAAATTGCGCTTGACCTTCACGTTACGTCAACCATTACACTGACATTATTCCAAAGAGAAAGGAGGTTCAAGATGTATACCATTAAAGTTGTGTCCGAATTGACAGGATTATCTACACGCACTTTACGCTATTATGACGAAATCGGGCTTCTACATCCGAGCAACTCGAGTGAAGCAGGTTATCGTCTTTACAGCGAGAAAGATATTGAGCAATTACAACAAATTATGATTTATAAAAATATGCAATTGCCACTTGAACAAATTAAAGCTGTTTTAGAGGAAACAACTTGTATTGAAGATACACTTAACAGGCATTTGCACTATTTAGAACAGCAACAACAGCAGATTGACAAACAAATCAAACTCATCGAAAAACAACTTGGAGGGATCGAAATGACACAAAAAGAAAAATTCAGTCAGTTAAAAGCAGATACACTCTCAAAAATTAACACAAAATATGGTGAAGAACTTGCACAAAAATACACTTCAGCACAAGTTAAAGCGCAACATGAACATTTTAAAAATTTAACAAAAGACGAATATCAATCAGCAGAATCAGCCGAAACAACACTATTTTTATTGTTAAAAACGATTGAGGAACAAGAATTGCCTATCGCGCATCCAACAGCAGAACAAGCCTTTCTAGCACATCAAAATTGGCTCAAGCACATGGTTCCTAACTATTCGACAGACTATCATCAGCAACTCGCAGACCTTTATATTCAAGACTCACGATTCAGTGCCTATTACCAACAATATGCAGGAGAACAGGCTCCTTATATTTTAAACAAACTCATCAAACATTATACGTAAACATAAAAAAACAGACGTCACCTTGGTCCTTTCCAATTGACGTCTATTGTTACTAACCTTTGCAATCCATTTAAGACGCATTTCTAATAAAGACTCGTGCAGCACTCACCTATCCTACAAACCAAAAATGAGACTTTGAAATGCATTAAGGTTTCATTTATAAAATGTTCAGTAAGCCTTAACGTGAAAGTGATTTGTATATCATTAACATGCACACATTTGCGTCTTGAGGTTCAACCACAGATCGCAAGAACCTGTGCTCGCTTTTAACAGACAAGTAAAAATGGATTGTTAAGCCGGGCGAGACTCCTGAGGGAATGAGTTAATGGCAAAATAATGTCATTTAACTTTAATAGTGGCTAACGTTTAACGCAGTAGCTGTCTGACTTCTCAATGCGCATGCTTTTGAGAAGTCTAGTCAGCCTTGCGGGGGCAGTACGACGAAATCTTTGGTGCACATGAGATTTCTGTACTGCTCCCAAAATCCACCAACGCTTCAACTCTGTCCCCTTCCAATGAAAGCGTTGGTTAGTTGTAGCGAGAGCGCCTAGGAACGCGAGCCCAAAGCGTGTAATCAGTAAGTAATCACCTATCCTACAAACCAAAAATGAGATTTTGAAATGCATTAAGGTATTATTCATGAAATGTTCAGTCTAACTCAATGTGAGAGTGATAATCATCATAAACGTAAATATTTGCGTCTTGAGGCTTAAACACAGATTGCAAAAAACGTGCAAGACTCCCGAGGGATAGAGCCGAAGCGGAAAATCCAATTTGGCTTCCATCAAGTGTAAACTTCAATCAAGCCAAATTTAGTTGTAGCGAGGCCCTGGGAAAGCGCAGCACGTTTCAGCAATCTGAAGGTAGATGTTCTCCTCACAATATGTTTCCCAAATGCTACTAATCCCCATCACTCACCTTTAAGCTGCAACTGATACATTTTATAATAAATGCCGCCTTTCGCAATCAAAGCCTCATGCGTACCTCGCTCGACAATCTCACCTTGATTCAACACTAAAATCTCATCTGCATCTTGAATGGTCGACAAACGATGCGCAATCGCAATGGTCGTCCGTCCAGCACGCATTCGATTCAATGACTGCTGAATTGCTTCTTCCGTTTCAGAATCAATATTCGCTGTTGCTTCATCTAAAATTAAAATTTTCGGGTTAATTGCCATCGTACGAGCAAATGCAATCAATTGACGTTGCCCACTTGAGAACGCACTGCCCTTTTCAATCACCTTATGATCATAGCCCCTGTCCAACTGCTCAATAAACGCATGCGCATGTACAAATTCCGCTGCTGCTTTCACTTCTGCTTCCGTCATTGTCGGGTGATACAACTTAATGTTAGAAGCAACCGTGCCATAAAACATAAATGGATCTTGTAACACGAGACCAATATTGCGCTTTAAATGTTCATGTGGAAAAGTCTTAATCGACTGACCATCAATGAAAATATTGCCTCGGTTAAACTCATAAAAACGCATAAACAAGTTAATAATTGAACTTTTCCCTGAACCAGTATGCCCGACTAATGCGACGGTTTGACCTGGCTCGACGGTAAACGAAATATTTTTCAACACATCATGCTCACCGTCATAACTAAAGGACACGTCATCAAACACGATGCGTCCTTCTGTTATTTCACTATGACCTTGTGGATCTTGTAATGGCGCGTGTGTCGGATTATCCATCATTTTAAATACACGACTGGCCGATACAATAGCTTGTTGGAAAATGTTTAAGTTTTGACTGACTTGGTTAACAGGTTCAAAAAAGCGTTGCATATATTGAATAAAGGCATAGACGACCCCTGCAGTCACCGTTGTCGAAAAACTCAAAATACCGAAATACGCCAAAATCATCACGGTTGAAAACGTTGATAACATCGTAATGGCTGGACGTAACAACATCCCGTCTAAGCGAATCGTTTTCATCGAGTATTGATAATGAGACGCGTTAATCTTTTCAAATTCGTCACGTAAGCGCGCTTCTTGATTAAACACTTGAATGATTTTCATACCTTCAATAGATTCACCGAGTTTCGCGTTCAAATCAGATAAGCGACGTCTCGTTTCATAAAAGTAAATCGATGCATATTTACGATAAACAGCGAGGACGATAAAAACTAATGGTGTAAACAATATCGCGAAAAATGCCATGCGGACATCTAATATGAACATCATCGTAAAACTTGCCAAAATCATGAAAAAGGCAATTAAAAATGATGATAAGACGCCTGTAAACATTTCAACAATCGCTTCTGTATCATTCGTCAATCGCGAAACAATACTCCCGCTCGGTGTCGCATCAAAAAATTTCATACCTAGTCGACTGATCCGTTTAAACGCATCAATTCTAAGTTGTTGAATGACTTTGAACGCTAAATATTGTAAATAATAAATACTTAAATAGGTCGTTACAGCACCGATCAGTTGGATGCCAATGAACACAATTAATAGCATCACGATATCATTACCTGGGAAATATCGTGGTGTTAAATATTGGTCGATAAAGATTTTAACTAAATATGGGACCGACATGCTCGCAGCCGTCGATAATGATAGCATCGTAATCGTTAAAAAGATCAATTTTTTAAACGGAAATGCATATCGGAGGAGTCGATATAACGTTCGCGCTTGTTCTTTCGTCGTCAATTGGGGATTACTTTCTTGTTGTTTCATTCGTGTCACCTCCATTGACTTCGCTTTCTAAATCTTGTGTTAAACGGCTTTGCATTGCTTGAGATTGGAATGTTTCAGCATACCAACCGTGCTGTTGCAACAATTCATCATGTGTACCACGTTCGATAATCGTACCGTCACGCATTACGATAATGAGATCTGCATGCATGACCGCACTCATTCGATGGGCAGTAATGATGTTCGTTTTACCTTGTCGTTCTTTTTTTAAATTACCTAAAATGGCAGTTTCAGTTTCGGCGTCCACAGCTGACAATGCATCATCTAAAATCAATACTTGCGGATGGGTCAATAATGCACGGGCAATCGAAATCCGCTGTTTCTGTCCACCTGATAGTGAGACGCCACGTTCACCCACCACTGTGTCATAAGCAAGGGGTAACGTTAAAATATCTTGGTGAATATGACTCATCGCACTCGCATGATGAACCGCTTCATCGTCAATATCGGGTTGACTAAACGCAATATTCCCTCGAATCGTTGAAGAAAATAAAAAGTGTTCTTGCGGGACATAACCGAACTGTGCGCGCAACTTTCGAATATCATAGTCACGTAACGGATGATGGCCATATTGAATATCTTCAGGTCGCTCAGTATCAAATTCACGCAACAACAAGCGAATGAGTAAACTTTTACCTGCGCCTGTATGACCGACAATCCCCACGGTCATCCCTTGTTGAATCGTAAAGTTGATATCATGTAAACTGTCATGCGCTGTATCTTCAAACTGAAATTGCTTTAAATTAAAATCAATATCGCCAGTCGGTGTGTCACTGATTTGGGATGTCGTTACAATACCACTGGGCACACTTTCAATTTCTTGTATACGGTCATATGACGCTGCCCCTCTTTGAATGATGTTAAAGAAAAAGCCTAACGCTAGGAGTGGCCAAACAAGCATCCCTAAGTAAGTCGTGAACGTAATCAACTGTCCAATCGTAATCGAATCGTCAATGACCATATAAGCCCCAAATACAACGCTCAGTAAATAACTCGCGCCAATGACCAACTCAATCGTCGGGTCAAACAGTGCATCAATTTTCGAAACGACTAAGTTTTTCGCTACGACACGATCACTTAATTGGCGAAAGTCATCTTCATCTGCAGTTTCATAGCCAAATGATTTGGTCACTTTCACACCTGCAATACTTTCTTGCGTTTTATCATTCAACTCACTAAACGCCCCTTGTGCCTCTTTAAAGCCTTTATGTAATAAGCGACCATAATAACTCGTTGAAATCACTAAAATCGGCAGTGGAATCATCGCAATGAGCGTTAACTTTGGACTAATCGTCACAAACATCATCACTAACGTCATTCCACCTGTAATCATTGCCTCTGAAATGGTCATCACACCAATGCCAGCCGTATTTTGCACAGCACGAATATCATTGGTTGCATGCGCCATCAAATCACCCGTTCGATATTTTTGGTAAAATGATGGGCTCATTTGTGTATATTTCTCGTACAATTGTTCTCTTAAAATGCGTCCTAATTTAGCACTGGCTCCGAAAAAGCGGGTGCGTAAAAAGTAACGTAATCCATAGACAAGCACACCAACTGAAAAAATAATGAGAAGGTACATCGTCAAGTTTTGCGGCGTTAATGTTTTCGCCGTAATATGGTCGATTACAAAACCTATAATTTGCGGTGGAATCAAACTCGATAATGCCGCGACGAACAACGCCATCAACGCGGTCACATATCGCCATTTCTCTTGTTTCAAAAACCACCCTAATTGTTTAAAAACTTTCATGCTGTCACCTACTTTCGGTTGTTCCGTGTCAATACTTATCCTTCACTATCGAAGTCTTTTAAAATACCATTCATTTCATATATTTTGCAATTTTGCTGTTTGTAAAAATGGATTGAGGCTAAAAACTTTTGATGACCCATCTCCACTTTTTCATTACGACGCACGTATGCCACATGCTTCTGCGATGACTTCAACGATATGTTTCACTGCCACGCGTTGACCTAAGCCTTCTCGTTCCACGCCTAACTTCATCTGTAAATGACAACCTGGATTAGACGTAATAATCAACTCTGGTCGGGCTTGTTTCACATTTTGCATTTTGTGATCTAAAATTTGCATCGAGGCATCATAATGCACAAGGTTATAAATCCCCGCTGAACCACAGCACATCTGTTGCGACTGCATGTCCACGAGCGTCAGCCCAGGTACACGTTTCAATACATTTTCAGGGGCTTCGAATACTTTTTGAACATTTTCGAGATGACATGACGGTTGATATACCGCCCGATACGCCACTTCATGCGTCATTTTCAACTCAATCTGTGTCATAATTTCAGAAATATCACGAACTTTTGCGACAAACTGTTCGGCACGTTGACGCCACATTGTCCCTTGCTCAAACAATAAATGGTATTCTTTCAATGCTGCGCCACAACCCCCAATCGTATTTACAATATAATCAAAATCGTACTGCTCATACGCAGCAATATTCGCTTTCGCCAATGCAATCGTATGTGCCGTCTCACCTGCATGATGTTGAAGTGCACCACAACACGTTTGTTGCGGCACATTCGTCACATGGACATCATGTTGGCGCATAATCCGCATCGCGAGTGCATTCACTTCACTGAAAAATGCATCCATCATACAGCCTTGAAAAAAGCCCACTTTCATTTGATGCGGACGTGCTTCATCACCGTTGTCCTCAATAGGATGCGTGAGTCGCACAGGGGGTAATATTTTTTGAAGTTGTGCGTATTTCGGGAGTGGTTTTAAAACTTTCGTCGCTGTGACCGCTCTTTCGATACCTGTCCGTTGATAAAAATAGAGCCCTTTGTTCACTAAACGTAACGCTTTCTTACTTTTTAACACACCTTCAAAGGCCACTGTTCGCATCACTTTCTCGACACGTGATTGCGGCCGCTCTTCATGGAGCACTTCAACAGCTGAACTTAAAATATCTCCGTAGCGCACATGCGTCGGACAAATCGTTTCGCACGCACGGCAACCTAAACACAAATCAATGCCAGATGCCATATCATCCAACGAAATTTTATCTTCTGCTGCCATTTTCACTAAATTAATGCGACCTCGTGGCGAATGTTTTTCACTTTTGAATGACACATACGTCGGGCACACCGGCAAACAATACCCACATTGTACACAGTCAAATGTCGCTTCATAGTCTAAACGTTCCTTTAAATCAGTCGTCATGGCTCAACACCAACCTTGTTTCACCTGCTGCCGGAAAAATCTTTCCAGGGTTAAGGCGATAATCTGGATCTAACGCATCTTTAATCGCTTTTTGGAATGCCAAACTTGCCGGGTCAAATTCACGCGTCATAAATGGCTTTTTCATCGTACCAATCCCATGCTCTCCCGAAAGCGTTCCTCCCAGTTCAATCGCATAATTAAAAATCTCCTCAACCGCACGTTCGACATTTTTTACAGCTTCAGGATCACGCATATTCGCACTAATCGTCGGATGTAAATTCCCATCTCCCGCATGACCAAATACGACCAAATTCAAATCGTATTTTCGTTTAATTTTATCAATTTTTTCAAACATGTGCGGAATTTTGCTCAGTGGTACCGTCGCATCTTCCGAAATTTTCGTAAAACCGCGCTCCACAACGGCGGGTGACACTGCTTTACGCACTTGCCATAACTCAGCTTCTTCTGCTTTGGACGCAGCAATTTCAACTTGAGTGACACCAATTTTGGCGAGTGCAGCTTTAATCGTTGCTAATTCTTTTGGTAAAATCGCTTCATCACCGTCTACTTCAACTAACAGTACTGCCGCAGCATCTCTAGGCAAATCAACGCCCGCATAGTCTACCACTTTATTAATCGCATGGTGATCGAGTATTTCCATTTTTGATGGTCGTACCCCTGACGTTAATATTTGTGAAATCGAACGTCCTGCTGAACCGAGATCTTCAAAAACAATCAATGCGGTTTGCGTCGCTGGCGGTTTCGGTATTAAACGTAACGTTGCTTCAGTAATAATGCCGAGTGTGCCTTCCGCGCCGATAAGTAATTTTGTTAAGTCGTAACCTGTCACGTTTTTGATCGTATTGCCTCCCGTCCGTATGATGTCCCCTTGTGCTGTCACGACCTCTAAACCAATGACATAATCTTTCGTAACGCCATATTTCACGCCATGAGGTCCACCTGCATTTTCAGCTAAATTGCCTCCAATCGTACATACAGAAGAAGAGGACGGATCAGGTGGGTACATGAGCTGATATTGTTCTGCCAGCGCATGAATATCCGCCGTTTTCACACCTGGTCTCGTTTTAATGATCAAATCATCAGGGTAAATCGTCAACTCGTCATTCCATTGTGAAAAATCAAGGACGATGCCCCCTTTCACTGGCAACGAACCGCCCGACAAGTTCGTCCCAGCACCCCTTGGATAAATCGGTAAATCATACACATTTGCAAGTTTTACAATTTGTTGCACTTCGCTCGTCGCTAACGGTTGCGTCACAAAATCAGGCAAATATTGTCCAAATGAACCGTCATAGCCGTAAGACACCCGCTCTGCAACATCGACAAACACACGCTCTCCCACAATGTCGCGCAATCGTCGTTCAATTTCAAGTTGACGTTGTTGTCGCATTGAAATCCCCCCTATTTCATTTGCTTGATGTCGGAATATTTTGATAAAGTCGTTATTTCTTATTCTATCACACTTCCAAAAATGTAACATGAGGAATATTTTTCTAAATAAAAATAAACAGTTTGATACAAAGTAGGGCAATGATTACATCAAAGCGCACATGCGACATCGCTGAAAACGTATGTTAAGCTAGTACAAAAGAGAAGAAAAGAGGAGAATTCATGTCAAAGTTTGATCATGTGCAACCACCGAAACATTTTGCGCGCCATCATAAAACATTAATCGTCACGACGCGCTATCAATTCACGAGTGATAACCGCATTTACTTTTCAAATACAGAACATGTCGATTTAGAAAACCATACGTATACATTGGAGGTCGAGCTATGGTCTAAAACAGATGAACACGGCATGGCAGTCGACTTTAAAGACATTGATAAAGTATACCGCGAACATTTGGAACCTTTATTAGACGGACAGTTGATTAATGATACATTACCAGATATGAATACAACGGTTGAAAATATCGCGCATTGGATTTGGTTACGCTTTAATGAATATTTGCCTGAAGGTGTATCGTTGAATACCATTGCGCTGTATGAGACACCTGAGCAAGGCATTAAATTAACACGTAATATTATGGCACAGTAAAGTGAGTACGATTGAATAACAAGGTTTAAGAAGATGAATAAGACTGGCATTGAGGTGGAATGGAAACTCAAATGTCAGTCTAATGATTTGTGCATAGGTTAGATTTGGGAATTGAACTTAAATGTGATTTGAATATTGCTTACTAGTAAGACAAAAGATGACTGAACTGAAGTCAATCGTTTCAGTTCAAGCCTCCTTTGTCTATGTGAGGAGACCTAATTCACTTTTTAGATTACTTTTAATCCCTTATTCTTTGTTATTCTGTGTTTGGATCAATCCACTTTTTTAACCGATGATCAATAGGATGGATTTTCGCACTCCTATAACCTATATTACTCTCATTGCTATAGAGTACACCTACCAAATGACTATTTTGTAGATAGACGCCAGAGCCCGATTGTCCCGGAAACGCAGGCATCGTCGTACGTAATTCCTTAGTGTGTTGATTCACTCGAATTATGACGCCTGTACTTAAATATTGCTTAAAGCCTTCTTTATCACCCGGGTAGCCGTAACTATAAATGGCTTGACCAATCATACTTTTAAGTTTTTCATAATTATATTCATATGTCGATGTCCCGAAACCTCTCATATCATACTTATAAGCAGTCGTTTTGTCTTTATCTCTCCCCTTAATTATCGCAATATCATCGGCACTATCAGGTAAAAAGTCTCTAATAATCATCATGCCAAAAGGTGTCGACCACCCAGATTGCCCCGGATAAACTTGACCTATGTAACCGATTTGTGGCTGTACCCCAGCACAATGTCTTGCGGTTAACTATGTATTGGGCGTAATTAACGTCGCAGAACAATAAACTGAATGACCCGGATCATATCTCGCATTTAATTTACCATTCGGATCCGTCGTCGTGTTGATTACTTTTTGAGTACCTGGTTTTGGATTAACGCCTGCACTGGCATTACCCATCATTAACAGCGAAATTAAAAATTATAAGTATAGTGTTATCGTTCTCTTTCTTTTCATTTTTGTTCCATCCTTGTTTTTTCTTTCGCCAAACTATCGCCTTTGCTTCTTATCCGAAATGTAATATTACAATTTTAAATCACCCCTATTGCATCCAAAAATATAAGGGGCTACACGTTGAAATATTACAGTTTACGGAACATTATGTAGCTCAATCTCTTTAGACAACACTCAAAAAATGTTGGACAATTTACGCTCTTGCAGTAGGTCCTCTAAATATTAGCAAAATAAAAAACATGTGAAAGAAACGTTAACCCTTCCACATGCTTTCATGTTATGCACTTTCTATAATATTTTGAATCGCTTCGAACAATGCTTTTTCCGTCATGACTGTTTTTGTCGGCTGTTGCGTCATATCGGTTTGCGGGCGATTGCGGCGATTGTACCAGATGGCCTTCCAACCGACTTGCATCGCACCTAAAATGTCGTTGTCAAAATGATCACCGATGAAGTATGTGTCACTCGCACCGACAGCCATCTGTTTGCCCACTGTTTCAAAGATTGCGGGATCAGGTTTCGATAAGCCCAGTTCGGCTGATACAAACATATTGGATTCTGGAATGTATTGATCGAGTTCTAAAGCTCTAATTTTGGCACGTTGACGGTCTGACTCCCCATTTGTCAGTAAACCTAATTGGACGTCTTTTTGAACTAAATACTGCAACATTTCAACAATCGTAGCTGACAATTCGATATGTTGTTGTGCATATTCGTATTCACGTTGAAAGGCACGTGCTTTCTCTTCAGGTAACTCGATATCAAAGTCCGCCACTGCTCGTGTGATGCGGATGACGTGCATGTCAGGCACCGACAATTCTCCTGTTTGTGTAGCTTCGAATAATTCTTCACTATATAAACGAAAATGACGATAAAGTCTTTCTACACCGATATCCGTATCACCAAAATGACGGTAATACGGATATTCAAAACTTGAAAGTTGATCATATAACGTATCGTCTAAATCAAAAATCATCACTTTATTCATTATTCAGCACCTCTTTATTTTAAAACTTACCCCTATAAGTATCATTTTTATACTGACACTTATTATATAACGGGTGTGTCTGAATGAATAGCGTTTGAACTTCACTGCTGATATGATGAATTACTGCGCAGTTGCACTGTCCTTATCAAGTACTTCACGTATCGTCGTTAAATATGCTTTCGTCGCTTCGATACCTTCTTCGTTAAAACGGCGAACGATTTCACTTCCGATAATGACACCATCAGCCACTTCGATGATGTCTTTTACGTGTTCAGGTGTACGAATACCAAATCCAGCCATCACTGGCACATCACTATGTTGTTTGATATCTGAAATATTTTGTTTCAATTCAGGATGGAAATTGCCGTTTTGACCTGTAATTTGATTCATTGTGATCGTATAAATAAACCCTTCTGCTGATTGAGCAATACGTTGACGTCGTTCAGGTGCAGCAGTCATCGCAATCAGTGAGATGAACTTCAACTGACGCTCTGGATAACGGGCTTTCAATTGTTCGATATATTCAAACGGCATGTCCGGAATGATGAGCCCTTCTACACCGGCTGCTTCTGCTTCAGCCATAAATGCCGCTTCTCCATAAGTTTCGATGGTATGATAATACGTCATTAGTAAATAGCGTGTGTTCAGCTGACCGTTCACTGTTTTCAGCTGATCAAAAATTTTCTGGGCCGTCATCCCTGCTCGAATCGCCGCTTGTCCTGCTTCCATAATGATTGGACCATCCGCGACAGGATCAGAAAATGGGATGCCGATTTCAACATAATCCGCGCCAACATCATCTAATGCTTTCAATTGTGCTGTAAACTCTGGACCACCCATAATGTACGCTACAAATTGTTTCGTATGCATCGTTACGCCTCCTTTCCTTCCATATAAGATTTAATTGTTTCCATATCTTTATCACCACGACCTGACACTGTTACGACGAGAATGTCATCTTTATTCATTTGCGGTGCGAGCTTTTCAACATAACTTAAAGCATGGGCACTTTCAATCGCTGGAATAATTCCTTCCGCTTTCGTGAAACGTACGAGTGCTTCCATCGCTTCTTTATCGTCAGCAGTGACATAATCGACGCGCCCAATGTCATGGTAATAACTATGCTCAGGGCCCACACCCGGGTAATCAAGACCTGCTGAAATAGAATGTGCCAATTTAATTTGATGATTGTCATCTTGAATCAAATACATTTTCGTTCCATGGAGCACACCTTTTTTCCCTTTATTAATCGCTAAAGCATGTCGTTCTGAATCGATACCTTCCCCTGCCGCTTCAACGCCGTACAATTTCACTGATGCATCTTCAATAAATGGATAGAACGTACCAATTGAATTGGAACCGCCACCGACACACGCGACGACGGCATCCGGTAAACGTCCTTCTTTTTCTTGAAGTTGTGCTTTAATTTCATCTCCAATGACACGTTGGAAGTCACGCACCATCGTCGGAAATGGATCCGGTCCGAGTGCTGAACCGAGTAAGTAATGTGTATCATCGACATGTGCGACCCAATATTGAAGGGCTTTATTCACCGCATCCGACAACGTCCCTTGTCCATCTGTTACGGGTACGACTTCTGCCCCGAGTAATTCCATCCGAAAGACATTCAGTTGTTGACGACGGATATCTTCTTCTCCCATAAAGACAACGAGTTCCATATCGAATAATGCTGCAATTGTTGCACTTGCGACACCATGTTGACCCGCACCAGTTTCAGCGACAAGCTTCTTCTTACCCATGCGTTTCGCGAGTAAAGCTTGACCAATCGCGTTATTGATTTTATGCGCCCCAGTATGATTCAAATCTTCACGTTTTAAATAAATTTTCGCGCCCCCTAATGTTTTCGTATAAGAATCGGCATACGTGAGTGGTGTTTCGCGACCGACATAATGTTTTAAATAATGATGATAATCACGTTGAAATTCAGGATCCTGTTTTGCCGCATCATACGCCTTTTTCAATTCTTCGATGGCTGGCATGAGCGTTTCGGGTACGTATTTGCCCCCATACTCTCCGAAAAATCCATGTTCATCTGCTTCTAATTGAATGTTTTTCATTGTCATTCTCCTTTCAAAAATTTTGCAATATATGCCATTTTGTCATGATCTTTTTGCCCTTTTGCCTTTTCAATGCCACTTGCAATGTCAATGCCCGCAATATTCGGGTGCTGTTGGATTAACTGCTGTACATTGTCACTGTTGACGCCACCTGCCACCAAATAATTCGATGTCGACAATGCATCCAACACACGCCAATCAAATACTTGTCCTGTGCCTCCAAAAGCGCTAGACGGTGTATCAATTAACAGTCGCTCAACAGCATTCCCATAACGTTCGATGTTGTCCGACAATTTTTCATCGGCAGGAATCGCTTTAAACAGTTGTATGTCAGGATAGCGCGCTTTTAATGCAGCAATCATGTCTATAGATTCGGTACCATGAAATTGTATCGTATTAATAGCAGTTTGTTCGATGATGGCTTCTAGTTGTGCCATCGTTGCGTTTACCGTCACTGCCACGCGATCCATCGTTTCAGGAACGTGCGCAGACAGCTTTTGAAGTTGTGCTAAATCCACGTAGCGTGCACTTTTCGGGTACGTGATAAATCCGACTGCTTGTATATCGTGTTGGACTGCTTCTCGGACGTCCGCTTCTTGTGTGAAACCGCAAAATTTCAAATACATGTTACACCTCTTTACGCAATTTAAAGCTTTGGAGTTGTGCTTGAGGATCATCCGCTTTCATCAATGTTTCACCGACGAGGACGCCCGCAATCCCAGTTGGCACAAGCGTTTCGATATCCGCCACCGTTTTAATGCCACTTTCTGAAATGTAATGAATCCCTTGTTGTCGTGAAGTTAAAATTTGTCCGGTATGACTGACATCAGTCTTAAAACTTCGCAAATTACGGTTATTTATACCTACAAATTGCGGATGAACACGGTGCGCTCGTGCTAGCTCTTGTGGGTCGTGCACTTCCACGAGTACTTCTAAGCCAAGACCTGTCGCATAATCATGTAATCGTGCCAATGCTTCATCCGTTAAAATGTTGACGATGAGTAAAATCATCGACGCTCCCGCTTTTTTCGCCACATCGATTTGTCGTTCATCAACCATAAAGTCTTTACAGAGGACCGGCACATCCGTCTGTTTTGTCAAGGCTGCCATCCGTTCATAACTGCCGCCAAAATAATGTTCATCCGTTAAAATCGATATCGCCGACGCCCCTCCTGCTGTATACAGTCGTAATTGTTCCTCTAAATTGCGTTCCGGTATATCTGAAACGGTCGGGCTTTTTGACTTAATCTCCGCGATTACACCAATTGTACGGTCATTTTCAAATTGTTCCGCTACAGTCGGTTTGTGCGACACAGCCACTTCTTCTAAATTACTCAATAACGCTTCATAGTATCCTTCAGTGAGTAACTGCTTTTTATATTCGACAATATCATCTAAAATCGTCATACCACTACACCTCTTGCTTGTTCATATTGTTTGAATGCAGCGCCTGAATCAATGCATGAGGCTGCATGGGCAATCCCTGCTTCAATCGTGTCGACAATTTCTGCTGTGTAAAACGCAAGTCCTGCATTGAGTAACACGACGTCTCTTCTTACAGATTGGTCCGTTCCATTTAAAATGTTTAGTGTTATTTCCTTATTCTCTTCTGGTGTCCCACCTCGAAGCGCTGCATCCGGTGCATAACGTAATCCATAATCCGTCGCATTTACTGTATATTCACGAATCCCTGTCGTTTGGTCCATTTCAACGATTTGATTGTCACCCGATAACGTCGCTTCATCCATGCCGTTCGCCCCATGAATGACAATAGCTCTTTTACGCCCTAATCGCTGTAACACTTCAGCAATTTTCATCATTCTCGTCGGATCAAACACCCCCATCGACTGATAATCTAACGCAAACGGATTAATGATCGGGCCCACAAGGTTTAAAATCGTTGGACGCCCCACTTTCACACGGACCGGCTGCATATTTTTCATCACCGGATAAGATTCTGTCGCACTGACAAAAGCCAAATGTGTGTCTTTTAACTGTTGCATCACAGATTGTACAGGGGTCGTCGCTATGCCCATTGCTTGTAAAATATCCATGCCGCCTGATTGTGACGTGACACTTTTATTACCGTGCTTAACAACTTCTATACCACCACTTGCCGCCACAAATGATACGGTTGTAGAAATATTGAAACTATTCGAGCCATCGCCACCTGTCCCGCAGACACACATACTGCCTGGATATTGGGGTTGTTCTGGGTACATCGTATGAATCAAGTTTTCACATAACGCATACAATTCTTCTGATGTTTCACCTTTCATCGTGTAAGCGACAAGCAATGCGACTTTATCTTCTAACGGCGTCGTTTCAGATAATAACGTTGCTATATACGCGCCCATTTCTTCATGATTAAGTGCTTCAAAGTTCATCATTTTATTCAGTAACGTCATGTGTCAACACACCTTTCTTTACGATTGTTAAAAAGTTTTCTACAATGCCTGCTACCGCGATACTTGCGAATGATTCCGGATGATATTGAATGCCGTAATGCGGTCGGACTTGATGTTCAAACGATTGAATACTGTCGCTTGTTCTACCGGTAATATGGATCACTTCAGGTAACGACTTTTCTTCACAAATGAGTGAGTGATAACGCATAATATCAGAATGTTCTGAAATTCCTTCGTATAACAATGTCGGCTTTTCAAATTGTAACGTATCAATTTTGCCATGCATGACTTTTTCCGCGACGACGACTCGGCCACCATAATACCGATACAATGCTTGTGCACCGAGACAAATTCCTAAAATCGGTATACCTTTAAAATGATCGATAATCTCATGGAGCCGCGTCGTATCATCGGGATGACCTGGACCAGGCGAAATAACAAGTGCATCTGGTTGAAGGTCATACAATGTGTCGTCATCCGGATACTTCACCACAACATCTTCCTTTAACCGAAACATATCGACGAGGTTATACGTAAACGAATCATAATTATCAATGACTAAAATCATAGCGTGACCTCCAATAAACTTTTTGCTTTCAGTTGTGTTTCTGCCAATTCTTTCTCTGGAACTGAATCGTAAACGACACCACATCCCGCTTCAGCATGCACATGGGTCTCATCAATGACCATCGTCCGAATCGCGAGTGCTAAATCTAACGTATGGTCGCAATTAATATAACCGACGCCACCACTATATACCCCACGTTTCAAAGGTTGTGTTTCATAAATGCGTTGAATCGCACGTAATTTCGGCGCACCTGATACTGTTCCGGTCGGTAGTAAACTCGCAATGACATCAATAGGTGAAAGTGTGGGGTCCACATCACCAATGACTTCACTAACAATATGCATCACATGTTCATAACGTTCTATCGTCATCAGTTTCGTCAATTCCAAACTTCCCGGTCGTGCAATACGTAAAATATCATTCCGTCCTAAGTCGACAAGCATTCGGTGTTCACTCAACTCTTTTTCATCACTCAACAAGGTTTCTGCTAATTGTTGATCTTCCTCATCTGTAGCGCCCCGTTTAATGGTTCCTGCAATAGGGTTCGTCATCACTTTGCCTGCTTTCACTTTCACAAAACTTTCAGGAGAACTGCCCACTAAAATAGGACCGCCCATATTAAAATAAAACATGTAAGGACTTGGATTGTTCCGCTTCAATTTTTGATATAACTGATACGTCAATGGATGCAACTGTTCACCAAAATGATGTGCATAACGATAAATGCGTGATGGGACGACTTGGAACATATCGCCTTGTTGAATGCGTCCTTTAAATTGCTGTACTTGTTCAATAAACGTTGCTTCATCAATGTTCGGCTCAATCACTTTGTTTGGCAAATCAGGCACTTGTGTCGTTTCAAACAACTCAATTTGATCGAACTCAGCAATCATCTCATCTAGACGTTCATACAACGCATTTTCCGATGCTTTAGAAAAAAGGTTGGTCGCAATCACGTAAATTTGTTCTTTATAGTGATCAAATACATATACCGATTCAATCATGTAAAAATGGACATCATGCGTTGTACCCGCTGCCGGATATTGTTGGAGCACTGGAAACGCGTGTCGGACTAAATCAAAACTACAATAACCGACAAAGCCTGAAATGAAAGGTAATACCTCAAGCTCTGGTTCAGAAATCTGTGCGTGATATTGCCCTACAAAAGCTTTCAATTGCTCAAACGGTGCAGTCGTTTCTTGAATCGTTTGATGCGGGGTTAAAATGCTTAATTCTGATTCTGTTAAAACGACTTCACCATAAGCATCAAAAGCAACAACAGAATATCGCCCTTTCGTTTGTGATGTTGTGGCACTTTCTAATACAATTTTATGTTGACGATGACGTGCTAAGGTTTCTGGGTTAATCGGTGCATCTAAAACGCGGTAAACAATGTTCATAGGGCTCCTCCTTCAATTTTCGGTAATAAAAAACGCGCATGATTGTCCTCCGAAAAGGACGCTCACACGCGGTACCACCTTTGTTAACAGTATTGTCACTGTTCGCTTTAAGTTATGATTCAGTTGGTTGCTTCAAGTAAGACCCAATTCATTTGAGGTCGGTATAGACTCGCATCAACCGTCTATTTTCTGGAACTACCGATTGTTCAAATTACTTATTCTTACCTCACAATTGTTGGTTTCGGTTGAAAGGAACACGATTCACTTTCTTCCGTTTATAAGACATTTCTTTAATTTTTGGAGATGGGAAACAAAAGCATCAATTTTTTGTCCTATTAATCCTCATTTTCTAACAGTTTTAAAATCATTAATAAACCATCAATCTATGCAGAAATTGATACTAAAAATTTTCATCTCTCAACGCCTCACTACAACTAAACGAAGGTCATTAATGGTTTTGTGATCCTTTTTGCTAGCTGACAAAAACAAAAAACACCACAGTAGACGTCTCTTCTGTAAGGACGCGTTACCGTGGTGCCACCTTAGTTAACATGAATTTCTATCCCATGTTCGCTCTTTTGATTACAATTCAATTGGTCGTATATTGCGATTGCCCAATTCATCTCTACATTGTGCTAACTTGCATCAACCGTTAGCTTTCTGCGTGCTACATCCGTAAAAACTACTTATCAATCATACGTTTTATGAAGTTATCCAACACTATACATGCATTTCAATTTCATGTCAACCATAAAATTTTGCCCTCTACAACAGATTATTTGTTTTGTGCAGCAAAGGCTTTAGAAATTTCGTTTAAGTTCGCTGGTGCATCTAATACATCCATGTGAACCTCAACAACATGCATCGTATCAGGGTTTTGATTGATTTGATCCATTGTTGCTTTTAAGTCATTGGATGTTTTGACGTCATACGTTGGGATGTCTTTGTTGCCGAATAATGCTGGTAATAATTTGTAGTCCCACATTTGAATGTCGTTATATTTGGCATTTTCACCGTGAATTTTTTTCTCAACTGTATAGCCATCATTGTTAATAATAAAGATAACTGGATTTAAGTTTTGACGTACCATTGTAGACATTTCTTGTGCTGTTAATTGTAATGAGCCGTCACCAATGAGTAACACATGACGACGTTCTGGCGCTGCAAGTAAAGTACCTAATGTTGATGGGAGCGTATAACCGATTGAGCCCCATAACGGTTGACCGATAAATGTCGTACCTTCTTGAAGTGCTAAACGGTATGCACCAAAGAATGATGTCCCTTGCTCGCCTAACACAACGTCACCTTTGCGTAAAAACTCTTGCATTAAGTTGAAATAGTTTTCTTGTGTTAATGGTTCATCGTTATATACTGCTGCGGATACATCTGGCCATTGATATTGTGGGAAGTGGCCTTCATATTTGAAATCAATGTCTTTGAACGCTTCTACAATTTCAAGCAATGACGGTTCAGTTGTTGTATAGTCGCCTACTTTAACGTCGCGATGATTCAACGTTACAATCGCATCATTTGAGAATTTTTGTGAGAATCCTGCTGTTGCTGAGTCAGTCAATTTGGCACCTAAAGTAATAACCAAATCACTACCATCAACGTAATCACGGATATTGTCTTCTGCAATATATCCATCGTATACACCCATATATTGTGGACTTTCTTCATTAAACGCGCCTTTACCGAGTGACAATTGTGCGACAGGTAAATTTAATTTTTCGGCTAATGCTTGGATATCTTTTTGTAAACCATAGCTATTGATTTGATGTCCGACAATGAGGGTCACTTGTTGTGCGGCTTGTAATCGTTTTGTTAATTTTTCTACTACAGTTGAAACATTTTCTGCTTTTTGAGTTGTAGGATATGTGACGTCATCTGGTACTTCAATTTCTTTAGCTGCGATGTCAATCGGTAAGTGAACGTGTACCGGACGTTTTTCTTCAGTTGCCACTTTAATGATACGTGGGATTTCTGTTAATGCATTGTCTACAGTTAATACTGTTTGTGCTTCAGTAATTTGTGCATACATTTTTTGATAGTCATCAAATTTGCCGTTACCTAAAGAATGGTGCACGTATTTGCCTGCTTCTTCAACCACTGTCGTCGGTGCACCTGTAATTTGTATCACAGGGACATTTTCTGCATATGAACCCGCGATACCGTTAACCGCACTTAATTCACCGACACCAAACGTCGTTACCATAGCGGCAAGTCCGTTCAAACGTGCATAACCGTCTGCGGCATAACTTGCATTCAATTCATTCGTATTGCCCACCCATTCTAACGTCTTATGCGCTTCAATATCATCTAAAAATGTTAAGTTGAAATCACCAGGAACGCCAAAAATTTTATCAACGCCTTGTTTTGCGATTTCATCTATCAAAAATTGCCCAATACGTTTTTTCATCATTATCCCGTCCTTTTTCTCTTTATTGATTACAATTTACATTTTATACGCATGCGATAACAAAGTCAACATTATTGACCTATAAGCGTATATGCCTATTGAAAAACGATTTTGATACGCCTATACTTGAAAACAAACGAGGATGACTTGTACCATTGTCACTTTACTGAACTTAGCGCAAAAAATGTACGTCATGTTCATATGTTGCGATGTCATTTCACGAAAGGATCGATCACTATGTCAAAAGTAAAAGGATTATGCCTAACGCTCACTATTGCCATTATCGCTACCCTCTTAGGTCACTTTTTTCCAATTGTAGGGAGTGCGATTTTTGCGATGGTCATCGGCATGATTTTGAATAATACGTTAAAACTATCCGAATCATTCAAACCCGGTATTCAGTATAGCAGCAAAAAAGTATTGCATTACAGCATCATATTGCTCGGTTTTACACTCAGTTTTCAATCAATCGGCACAGTGGGTCTCAAATCACTACCGATACTCATTGTGACTTTAATTGTTGCCTTTGTTGTGGTCACATTGTTAGTCAAGTTACTCCATATTGATTTACATACAGGGATTTTAATCGGTGTCGGCACGTCCATTTGTGGGGGTTCTGCGATTGCCGCAACAAGTCCCGTCATTAAAGCCAAAGACAATATCATTGCTTTCAGTCTTTCTACAGTGTTTTTATTTAACTTAATCGCGGTCATTATTTTCCCACCGATAGGCCACTTTTTTCATATGAGTCAAGAAGCATTTGGTTTTTTCAGTGGGACAGCGATTAACGATACATCGAGTGTCGTTGCAGCAAGTGCGTTGTATGGTTCAAAGGCACTTGAAGTCGCGACCATTGTTAAATTAACACGTACACTTTTTATTATTCCGATTACGATTGGTTTGGCATTTTGGATGGCTAAACGTCAACAAACGACAAATGACGGTGGCCAAAGTCAAAATATATGGGCGATGATTCCCAACTTTATTATTTGGTTTATTGTGGCATCACTGATCAGTACCGTTTTTAATTTTTCTGATGGTGTCATTACGATTTTCAAACAAGCAGCACTCTTTTTCATTACGATCGCACTTGCGGGGGTTGGTTTATCAGTCAAATTTAGCCAATTTAAACAAGCAGGTATTCGCCCTATCTTGTTAGGAATGATCACTTGGGTTGCTTTAATTGTGACAAGTTTGATTATTTTAGCGATGATTGGCATGTTGTAAAATCACTCTAAAGGGAGACATACTGTGCATTCGCACGATGGCCCTCCCTTCTTTTTCATTTTCTCCACCACGCAACAAACGTTGATTTCACGCCATTCTTAATCATATGCCTTCTTTTTTAACACTTAAAAATGCCACACTTTTTAACAAATCAGTTTAAAGAAGAAAAATTTTCCTACCCTACTTTAAAATTTAATTTTTATTGTTATAATATAAAATAATGTAACTTTTTCCTAGTCATCATAACTATATTGTTAAATTAATAATATATAACTTCTAAGATAATTAGATATAAATTTGCATAAAAAGTAAAACGTGTTTTATTATAAAAGTACAGTTAACACTAAAATAAGAAAGATTGAATTGCATCTTTACATTGTAAATCAGAGTTAACAAAGTTCAAAAAAACTTAAAGAAAAGATTTCGGTAAACTTAATACAATTAATTCATTCTATGATATGATATATACATTTAATATCATTAAGTGAAAAATCAAGTGTAATAGGACAAAAAAATTATATTCTATTTTTTCTGTTGTTCGTTTAGATAACACGGTATGATATGACGATTGCCCTTTCTCAATATGTATGACAGCAGCCCTTTCACTATAAGCTAGGAAGTGGCGATATTTTGCCAGTCATGAAACGATGCAATCAAAAGTGTTCGTGTGACAAATACAACAGGCCGACTCATCTTCATCTTCTGATGTCCATTCCACTATTCAACAAAAGGGGACTGCTTTACCTTTGTTTAAGAATACATATAAAAAAACATACTAAGATTAGCTGTGAAGAAATTTATGACGATAGATTTCTTCACAGCTATTTTTTATAGTTGTAGAGAGAAGTAGATCGAGCAGCTCCGTGGATCTTTGAATCCGTAAAATAAACTGATCAGCTTTACTCTCCTTTTGAAATTCGATTGAAGTATGTTGGGTTCTAGAAACCGTGTATAGGAAAATGAAATGAAAAAGGCTAAGTAAAGTTAAAATCTTCTCAATTCAATAAAGAAAGGTATGATTTTTATCAACTGTTTAGGCATTGATGTAAGTAAGTCAGAAAGTGTGGTCGCACATTATAAGGATGAAGTTTTGGTTAAAGAATTGGTCATTCAAAATAATCAAAATGGCTATCGTCATCTTGAAAATTATATCAAGCATCTTGATTCCCTATTTATCCTCTTTGAATCAACAGGTATTTATTCAAGGGGCATGAAACGCTTCTGTGCAGTTCACAAAATAGATTACTTAGAAATGAATCCCCTAGAAGCCAAGTTCAAAATGAGTTCATTAAGGTCATGGAAAACAGATAAATCAGACGCACATAAACTTGCACTTCTTGCCTTTAGAATGAAAGATTCAAAGGTACAACGTCAGTCTGAAGAGATATACTTTGAACTGAGAGAACGTGCACGCTTTCACTTAGAAATGGAGACGAACCAAAATCGTCTCAAAGTTGAGTTAGTCGAAACACTACATCAAACATTTCCAGGGTTAGAAAAGTTATTTACTAACAGATATTCAAAAATCGCATTAAATATAGCTAAAACATTTCCTCATCCTGATTATGTAAGCATGTTGTCTGATGATGAATTAGTCGAAAAAGTGCTTCATTCAACTGATAAAGGCATTTCAGTTAATAAAGCTCACAAGTATGCCCAAAAATTAATTGAGATCAAGAATAATAGTTTTCCGAATGTGGACAAGTCTTCTTTTCTAATAAAAAAAGTCCAATACCTATGTGACAAACTGCTTATTGCGATAGAAGAAAAGAAAGTATTTGATCAGGAAATGATTGATCTAGCAAAAAAAACGACTGAGTTTGAAAACATTATTTCAATTCCTGGCATCGGAGAACTCACAGCTGCATTGCTTATTGGGGAGCTTGGTGATATTAGAAATTTTAAAACAAATAAACAACTGAATGCATTTGTAGGTATTGATATTAAACGTTATCAATCAGGAACTTCAAAAAGTAGAGATACAATCAACAAAAGAGGAAATAAAAAAGCGAGACGTTTATTGTATTTGATCATTATGAACATTATTAGGGGAAGAAATCATTATCAAAGCCATATTGTGGATTATTATTACAAATTAAGAGAGCAGCCTCATGGGAAACCCCACAAGACTGCCGTAATAGCGAGTATCAATCGCTTATTAAAGACCATTCACTACTTGATAGTCAATGATAAATTATATGATTATCAGAAAGCACCCCACTAACGAAACCATATAATCATATACATCATAACACCTTATTCAAAAAAGTAAAAATTGGACGGTCTAGTTCAGTAATGTCATTTTTAATTAACACGCCCTTGACAAATCGTAGGAATAGGAGCTGGAGTAAATGATAAAACAACATTGGGCTCAAAAAGTCGTAAAAAAAGCGTCATCTATCATTAAAGCTGAAGTACTGATTACGAATCGGGGCGGTCAAATTATCGCAACGTCTAACCCTGATCGTGTGGGTGAAGTACATCAAGCTGCGCGTCACTCGATTGAACGTAACCTGCCCATCGATATTGAATTAGAAGATATGTCTTTTTGGAACGTACAACACCCCGGTGTTATTCTGCCTATTGAACTACATGGGAGGGTTTACGGCGCCTTACTCGTTAGTGGGAATCCTGACGAAATTCGTGCTTATTCACATTTATTAAAACTACATGCCGAATTTATCGTTGAAGAAGAGTTAGAACATTATTCTCGTTTTCAAGAAACTTTGTCACGTACACAAATGTTGGCACATATTTTATTCAATCCTGACGTTTACTTTCAAAATTACCAACGCAAAAGTTTGGTTGAGCGCTTAGGTTTAAATGATGAATTTACTGTTGCACTCATTTCTATGCAAAGTTCAAGCAAATCTAAAACAACCGCTTTACGAGATGCGTTACTAGCGTTGAGGTTGCCAGGGGATGACGTTGTCGAAATTTCGCCTCAGGAATACGTCTATATTGTCAAAGCGAACCCCAATCGTGGTAAATCTCATGAAGCATTGATTGAAGGCTTTGATAAAAATGTCCAAAATGAAGTGTTTGACCGTACACTCATTACACTAGGCTCATTTACAACTGGCATCAAAGGATTAGTCCAGTCCTATCATGAAGCGCGTTCGTTACAGTCCCTATTACACGATTTAAAAATCCAAGAAGGACTACATACTTATAAATCGCATGAACTCGCAACCATTTGTAATAATATTAAAAAGTTTACACCAGAAAACGAAACAACATTAGTCGCAAATTATAAAAAACTACTGCATTTAGGGGAAGATAAGTATTTAGGAGAAACTGTGGAAGCTTATTTTAGAAACCATGGCAAATTAGTCAAAACTGCGAACGATTTGTTTATCCACCGTAACACATTGAATTATCGTATTAAGAAAATCCATGAAATTACAGGTTGGGATCCGAATACGATTGATGGGATTGTGTTATTAAGAATTGCACAGTTGCTTTATGAAGGTTCGGAATAAATTTTTTATCCCATTTACCTCCATTTTTCAACTGTTTTATCACCAATAATGATATTAGTCCGAAAAAGGTAGGGGATGGGACATTAAAATTTTTGATGCTATTGATGAAGTATTTTTGTTGAACTTGCCCTCTCTCCACTAATTCTGCTTTTGATTGCCATCGTGGCTTCGCTTTCCTAGGGGCTGGCCCTTCAACTAAATTCGGCTTGATTGAAGTGTACACTAGATGGATGCCGAATTGGATTTTCCGGACCAGCTGATCCCTCAGGAGTCTCAGCCCTCTGGACAATCTTATATGAAATACAGCGAAACTGAGGGCAAGTTTATGAAATCAAGAAAACAATAGCATCAATTTTTTCTATCCCATTAGCCATCATTTTCCGACTGTTCTAAAGTCATTAATGAACCATCAACCTATGAATGGATTGAGGCTTGAAATTTTCTATGTCCTAACCCCTACTTTTTTGTGTCTCATTAAAAAAATGGTTATTGCTTAATTTGATACAAGTTCGGATGGATGCCAAGACTAGGTACGTCAAATCCAATCGTATGCACGGTCGCCTTCTCACCTTCACGAATGTCTTTTTGTACCGCCTGACTATCCCATTTGCCATGTAATAAAATATCACTGTTCTCTATCTTAATCGTACGATTGCCTTGTTTCAGTTCAATAAATTGTGTTGTGCCTGTCGTCATTCCATGATTTTCTCTATATTTTTCTACGACGACACCTTCATACGTGTGGCGGTTAAGTTCTGGAATGACAGTCCCCATACCGATAAATAAAATGAGTAAAATGATGCCAAATGCAAAGATCACCTGCATCACGCGATGACTGATTTTACGATATTTTGGAGATTTTTCGCCTTTAGTTTTTTTCATAGTTATCGCTCCTATCACTCGCATTATATCGGATATGCGAATCATTTCATAGTGCGATTACAAAATCATCATTATACTGCGTTCTGATAAGCTGTCGTACTTTCGATATACGCTTGACCGATACGTAACGCCGCTTGTCGACCACCCATAATATTGCGGGCAAAAGGACCTAATGCCAAGTCCGCTAACATGCCTGAAACATATAAACGAGGCACCCATTCCAGCTGTGTTGTCGTTTTCGGGTAACCTGCGACGAGTTGTGCTTCAGGTAATCGTAAAATGTCTTGAATAAGTGGTTGTGTCATTACATCAAGAACAAAGCCCGTTGCCAAATAAATGCCATCGTATGCCACGCGCGTCTCTCCAACAACGATACAATGATCTTCTAGTCGTTCGATAGGCGTATGGTGCACGATCAAACGGCCTGCTTTTTCATAATTTTTCAATGTCATATACATATCTCTCGGCATGGAGCCTTTATGACGTTCTTGTTTGTTAACGTGAATTCTTTCCGCTAACGGCATCGCTTCAAAAGGCTTCATATTTTTCGGACCTAACCACGCCGGATCCGCATCGAAATGATGGACATCAAAAGGCTTCTTCATCCATAAATGAACAGTTTTATCTGGACTTTCTGTGAGCAATTTAATAGCAAGATGCCCTGCCGAAATCCCACTTCCGACCACATGAGAACCTTGCATCGTTGTATCGAGGTCACGACTGTGAATATGTTGCACGTGCGGTTGATCTTGAAATGCAGGTGGAATGAACGGCGTATGGTGTGTCCCCATAGCTAAAACGACGTGTTGTGTTCGAATTTGTTGCTGATTGTCTAATGTAATTTCCCAATCTTCACAGCAACGACATAGATGTATTGCCTTTTGACAAATATGACATGTCTCTAAACCGTAATGACGTATCCAATGACGTGTATGGTCGAAAAACATATCTAATCTTGGGCGTTGATACGGACCAATCATTGGTTGTGTATAGCCTTCTTGTTTCGCGAATTTTTTCAAATCAAAAGGTTCAGGATGACAATGATGCACTAATGGCGAACGTAAATAAGGCATCTCGATACGCGCTGTTTGTCTATCAAATTGATCTAATAAATGAGGATGTGGATCAATCATTCTCAGTTGTTCCACGGGTAATCCGAGTTGTCGGAGTTGTAATGCAATCGTCGTCGCATGCACACCCCCACCGATAATAACCCATTCGTATGTCATAGGACTCACTCTTTCTAAATAGTAATAATTACGATTTATAATAAAGGACTTTGACGTACGAATCAAATGTTTTCTTAAAAAGAGATGTCGGATTTCCTCGTTATAAAAAGGAATGTATGACATTTAATATACCTTCTTCAAAAATCGCGATACCTCTCAACTCAAAAAAGAGTTAAGACGTCATTTACTTAACGCCCTAACTCTTTTAATACTCACTCTCATTCAATTAATTAATCGGTGCACCACCCGTGATACCATAAACTTGCCCTGTAATATAGCTTGCGTTATCAGAAGCAAGAAGAACATAAACATCCGCGAGTTCAACTGGTTGACCTGCACGCTGTAACGGTTGATTTTGACCAAATTCAGGGATACTTTCTTGCGGTTGACCTCCTGAAATTTGCAATGCCGTCCAAATCGGACCAGGCGCCACTGCATTGACACGAATGCCTTTAGGTCCTAGTTGCGCCGCGAGACTTTTCGTTAATGAAATGTTACATGATTTGGTCATCGCATAATCTACTAAATGTGCGCTTGGTTTCACACCTTGAATCGATGACGTTAAAATAATGCTCGCACCTGTTTCGAAGTATTCTAACGCTTGTTGGATTGAATAAATTGTTGAGAACACATTCACTTCGAACGTATCCGTCAATTGTTCGGCAGATAAGTTTTCAATTTTATGTTCGAATTGTTGCATCCCCGCATTTAATACGAGAATATCTAAACCATTGAGTTGTTCATATGCATCTTTAACCATTTGTTTCGCATATGTTGCATCTCGCAAGTCACCTGGTAACAAGACAGCTTTTTGACCTGCTTTTTCGATGACGGCTTTCACTTCATCCGCATCGGCTTGTTCGTCAGGATGATAAGCAATAGCAACATCCGCGCCTTCTTTCGCATAAGCAATCGCTGCTGCTCTACCAATACCTGAGTCGCCACCTGTCACTAATGCTTTTTTGCCCACTAATTTGTTTGCACCTACATACGTTTCTTCTCCACAATCAGGTACAGGCGTCATTTGATTTTGTAAGCCTGGATAAGGTTGATATTGTTTTGGAAAGTCTTCATTGTAAAAGCGGTTTGTCGGATTATTTTGAGTCATGATAAAACTCCTTTTCAATCGTTTACTGTTGAAATTCCCGCTATCCCCTCGAAAGAAACATTCATTTTGAAGAGGATGGGGAAAAATTTTTGATGCTATTGATAAGATATGTTGTTCAACTTGCCCTCAATGATTTTAGGTTTTGATTGCCTTCATGGCTTCCCTTTCCTAGGGGCTGGCCCTTCAACTAAATTCGGCTTGATTGAAATGAACACTTGATCGATGCCGAATTGGATTTTCCGGACCAGCTGATCCCTCAGGAGTCTCAGCCTTCTGGGCAATCTTATATCAAAAACAGCGAAACTGAGGGCAAGTTTATGAAAGTAAGAAATATAATAGCATCAATTTTTCCATCCCATTCATCCTCATTTTCCGACTGTTTTAAAGTCATTAATGGATCTTCAATCTATGAATGGCTCGGGCCCAGAATTTTCAATATCCTAACCTCTATTCCTATTGTTCCTCCTGTTATGTTCAACGTCTCAACGCTAATTTAAACTCACTCTTTTTAACACCTTTTACATAAACGATTTTTTTATTTATAGCAGCATTTTTAAATGATACTCTTTTTAATTGCAAATTCTAACGAAAAGGCATACCCTAACTGTCGAAAATCGCGCCTCAAAATAAGTCATTTTACACTTAGGAATAAAAATATAACACTTAGGCAAAAATATACTTTACAATTTATCAATTTATTAAAATTTAAACATACCAAAAGTTAAGGAGTTGTTTAAATGTTTAAATTGTCAAAAAAAGTTTTATTCGGTACTTTATGTTTATCAGTATTATCTTTATCTCCAAATGTATATGCTGAATCGTCGTCGGAAAAGCCACTAGAGAAAAACTTTAAAACCACAGTCAAATCAAAAGCAGATGCAAACAAAGCCTTGAAAGAATTGCCAAGTGATGTGAAAGACAATTATAAGGATTACGATGTAGTCGATGCACTCACTGACGACCTGGGTTACACACACTACACGCTTCAACCTGTTGTTGATGGTGTTCATGCGAAAGATCAAGAAGTGAAAGTCCACGTTGATAAAGAAGGACAAGTTGTTCTTATTAACGGTGCAGTTAAAGCAGAGAAAGTCGATCCAACAAACAGCGTATCTATTTCTAAAGATGCTGCCCTGTCAACTGCCTTCAAAGCGGTAGATATGAAACAATCTGAAGCATCAAACTTAGATGAAGATGTCGTTAAAGTCAATGATGTCGAAATTGATGGTGAAGACAACAAATACATTTATCACGTAGAATTAGTAACAATGGAACCCGATGTATCGCACTGGGATCTTAAAATTGATGCCCAAACAGGAGAAGTTGTAGAAAAAACAGACTTAGTTGCCCATGCAGCTGCAACAGGTACTGGTCGTGGTGTTCTAGGTGACACGAAACGTATTAATATCAACTCTATTGATGGTGGCTATTCATTAGAAGATGTGACAGGTTCTGCAGTAATGGCTACGTATACGTTTAATCCTGCTACAGGTTCTGCAGACTTAATTACAGACAGAGACACAAACTTTACAGATGACTACCAACGCGCAGGTGTCGACGCAAACTATTACGCGAAAAAAGTATATGACTACTACGCATCAAAATTTGATCGTCGTTCTTATGACAACAGAGACAGTGATATTATGTCAATTGTGCATGTCAATAACTTCCAAGGTCAAGACAACCGTAACAATGCCGCTTGGATTGGTGACAAAATGATTTACGGTGATGGCGATGGCACTACATTTACAGCATTATCTGGTGCAGATGACGTCGTTGCACATGAAATTACACACGGTGTGACACAAGAGACAGCTGGACTTGTTTACCGTGGCCAACCAGGTGCTTTGAACGAAAGTATGTCTGACACATTTGCTTACTTTATGGATCCAGACGATGCCTTAATCGGTGAAGATGTGTATACACCAGGTCGCCCGGGTGATGCATTACGCAGCATGTCAAATCCAGAACAATTTAACCAACCGGGCCATATGAGAGACTATGTCAACACATCAAGTGACCATGGTGGTGTACATACGAACTCAGGTATTCCGAATAAAGCTGCTTACCTTACTGTTGATAAAATCGGTCAACAACAAGCTGAACAAATTTATTACAGAGCATTAACAACTTACTTAACTTCTACTTCAAACTTTGCAGATGCCAAAGTGTCATTAGTACGTTCAGCATTAGACTTATATGGTGAAGACGTAGCAAGTCAAGTCGAAGCTGCATGGGAAGAAGTAGGCGTATAATTGTTTGCCTTAACCTTGACAACTGAGTTACAACACAAATTATCCGATGAATTCCAATGCCACAATTCAACGAGATGACGCTAAGATTAAAAGTGACATCGTAGCATTGTTGACAAATTCTCGGACGGTCATACCCACCATACCTTAACCCCCTTAAACATGAAGAGGACTGGGACATTTCATAAGTGCCCAGCCCTCGCTTTTTTATAATTGCATGTAGACGATATGCGTACGTAAATATTCTTCTAAACCATGCTTACCATCAGCACCACCGATACCAGAATGTTTCACCCCAGCATGGAAACCTTGCATCGCTTCAAAATTTTCACGGTTAATGTACGTTTCACCAAATTCAAGACGATCCACTGCTTTAAATGCAGTTTGTAAATCTTTCGTATATACAGAAGATGTTAAACCGTATTTCGTATCGTTCGCTTTTTCAATTACTTCATCAAAAGTTTTGAACGTAATTAATGGTAAAACTGGACCAAAAATTTCTTCTTGGACAATCTCCATATCGTTCGAACAACCATCAATCACTGTTGGTGGATAATAGTAACCTTTTTCTGTCGGCAACTCACCACCGAGTAAAAGTTTGCCTCCCGCTTCAATCGCACCTTCGACGAGACGATGGACATTCGCTTGTGCCTTTTTGCTGATCAATGGTCCCATTGCACTGTCTTGATGCACGTTTGGATCGCTGTATTGCACACTTGCCATTTTTTCAACAAGCTTTTCTGTAAATGCTGCCTTCACATTTTCATGCACATATACACGTTCTGCACAGTTACACACTTGACCTGTATTGATGATACGAGATGCGACAATATTTTCAACCGCAGCATCTAAATCTGCATCTTCAAATACGATAGCCGGCGCTTTACCACCAAGTTCTAAATTGACTTTCGTTAACGTTTTACTTGCAGAAGCCATCACTGCTTTACCAGCTGGCTCACTTCCTGTTAACGACACGAGTGCAACTTTGTCATTGTTCGCTAACACTTCACCAAGGATACGACCTGAACCGTTAATTAAGTTGAAGACCCCTTTCGGCAAACCAGACGCATGCACAATTTCAGCAAAAATTTGTGCATTAATCGGCGTTTCCACAGACGGCTTAATGACAATCGTATTCCCTGTTAATAAAGCAGGTGCCATTTTACGCGCAATTAGGAAAAATGGGAAGTTCCACGGTAAAATACCCGTCGTCACACCAAGCGGCTTCTTATACAAGAAAATATGTTCATCTTGGCGATCACTTTGAATAATTTCACCTTCATAACGACGTGCCCACTCAGCCATATAATCTAAGTAATCCGCAGTAAAATACACTTCAGTTTCCGCTAGCGCATGCACTTTACCGCCCTCTTGAATAATTGTTTGCGTAATTTCTGCAGCACGTTCACGAATGCCTTTTGCGATTTCACGTAAATAAGCACCACGTTCCACAGCAGCTAACGTCGCCCAAGCTTGTTGCGCCACATCAGCATGTTCAATCGCTTCATGAACTAGCGCCACATCCCCTGTCGGCACTTGCGCAATCACTGCTTCAGTCGATGGATTCACAACATCAATCACTTCATCTGCATGACCTTCTAAAAATTCACCATTAACATAGTTTTTTAATACCTCAACCATACGATGACCTCCCTTTAGTCAAACATCATTTTTAATGTATCAATTTAAAGCCGTGTGCTACTGTATCTGCTTGTTGTTTGAATCGAATCGTAACAGTTGTACCGTGTATTCCCGCTTCAATATCATCACCTGGATTTAAAGCTTCTACTTTATGAACTGCTTGTAATTCGTCCAACTCAAGTGTCAATTGTTGCGTCACTTTTCCTGTTAAAAATGCAAATGTCACATCTTCTTTTTGTGTAAAGAACACTGTTGTTTCTTCGTCTAATTTGATAGAAGGTTGTACACTTGGACGTGTTTCGTAAATCCCTTCGCCATTCATTTCTAACCATGCACCAAGTTGATGAAGACGTTCCACTTGAATTTCAGGAATGGTACCGTCAGGACGCGGACCGACATTTAATAATAAGTTACCGTTTTTACTGACCACTTCAATGAGTAAGCTGACAAGTTCTTCTTCTGAAATCGTTTCTTCTTCCCCTTCATTACTATTGAAAGCAAAAGAATAACCCATACCACGCGTATATTCCCATTTCTTTTGAGCAGCTTGATGATCATTGGAATACTCTTTCGTATCAAAGTCTTCCCATGTTTCAAACGCCTCTGGTGGATGATTCCAGTTCGGCGCATTTTTCTCAATATGCCAACGATCATTTACGACCCCTTCAGGCACTTTATTGTAATAATAAGCAAATAAATGCTTCACATCTTCTAACCCTTTATCCGGCCAACCGATGTCATTCCATAAAATATCTGGTTGGTAGTTTTCAATCAGTTCAGCAAATTGTTTATACGCATAATCTGCAAAATCATACGTAATCGGACGCACATATTTCACATCTTCAAATGTTACAATCGGTTCAAACGTAAAGCGCCAGTTCAAACCACCAGAGTAATAGTGTCCCATTTTCAGCTTTCTTTGACGTACCGCATTAGTCAATTCACCCACCAAATCACGTTTTGGTCCTTTAGTTGCCACGCTGTAATCTTGATTGTAGCGACTTGGCCAAAGGTTGAATCCGTCATGATGCATCGTTGTTAAAACAACATATTTCGCACCTGCTTTTTCGAACAATGCTGCCCATGCTTCAGGATCCCATTTTTCAGCTTTCCATAAATCTGCAAATTGCTCATATTCAAAATCTTCACCATACGTTTTCGCATGATATTCAGCAGTGGGACTTCCCGCAATACGTAAAGTGTTTTGGTACCACTCAGAATAAGGATTTAATGTGAAATGCATATCACGGTCAATTTCTCCAAATTTCCCCTCTGTATTTGCCCAATGTGGTACGGAATAAGGACCCCAATGGATAAAAATACCAAACTTCGCATCATCAAACCATTTTGGTAATGGATGTTGCTTTAATGATTCCCAACTCGGTGTATAATACATGTTTATTGTACCTCCACAGTTTTATATTTTTAATTGCGTACACGATTCTCTAAATCTTTAACAATTTGTGGGTAAATTTTATCGAGTTTGTAGAACAACATAATGATAAAAATGATTACCGCTAAAATAATGGGTAAATGAATGAATATAAATTCAATCACTGTGTACACACTTTCCGGTTGTTGCGCATGATCTTTACCACTAATATGACCACCGAATTCTAAAATCCAACCTGTAATTGCACCTGAAAGACCACCCGCTAATGTTGTACTAAATGTACCCCCACTATAAATCATACCTTCATTACGGATACCTTGTTTCCACTCACCGTATTCAATCGTATCAGCTAGCATCGCATATGCACTTCCCATCATTGGCGCAAAACCTAAACCTCTAATGATTGAAGCACCGTAAATGAGCGGTAAGCTATCTGTTTTAATCAACATCATCGCGCTGCCGACAATGACCAAAATTAAACCAATTAAAATCAATGGTCTTCTATCAAAAAACTTTAATAGGTAAGGCATACTGAAGAACCCTGCCAACATTGGGATCGTAAAGAACAGTGACATCGCACCAACAACGCTTGCATCCTTTAAAATATAGTCTGCATAATACACATTTGTCCCTGTCATCATACCAAGTAAAACCCACGACAATAACATAATGCCAAAGATCATAATCCAGTATTTATTCGTAATTAGTAATTTAAATGATTTCATCAGCTTAATTTCTCTATCTTTTTTCGTTTGTGTCACGCGCTCTTTCGTAAATTTAAATGTAAACATGAAAATGGCTACCATGAATACACCATAGATTATCGCAACTAATTGCCATGCACGTGCACCACCGCCGAACGCATTAACTGCTGGAATTGTCACGTTCGAAATCACTAGCATCATCACAAAAAACGAAATCATACGGAATAAGTTCAAATTGTTACGCTCTTTAGAATCTTGCGTGATTAATGCGCCTAAAGTCCCGTATGGAATGTTACTTGTTGTGTAAATTAAGAAATATAAGTTCAAAATAATGACGACATACCAATTCAGTGCCGTCTCACTCCATCCACTTGGCATACTGAAGACAAGAATGGTTGAAATCGCTAGTGGAATGGCTGACCATAATACCCACGGCCGCGCTTTCCCCCAACGTGTACTCGTTTTATCTACCACATAACCCATTAAAATGTTTGTAATTGCGTCAAAAATACGTGTAAAAAACAATACACTCCCTAAAAATGCTGCTGAAATCCCAATGACATCTGTGAAATAATACATAGAGAAACTTCCTACCATTACAGCTGCAAATGCCGTTGCACCGTCTCCTGAACCGTAAGCTAGTTTTTCTCTCACTGACGCTTTGTAATTCGCCCCTGATTGTTTTGACATACTAATCTCCTCACTTCATTTAAAGCTTAGGCCATTCCGTAAAATGATCTTAATTTTATTAATTCATCAATTCTGTCTTGCGGTAATTCACGTTCACCATTGATTTGTCTCGTAATGTACGTTAATTTCGCGATATACTCTAAACGTTCCATATTCAAGTAAGCCGACATTAAATCTTTGCCCCATGTAATTGCGCCGTGACTCTCTAATAACACCGCTTCACTTTGATTGAAGTATGGCTCGATTGAATCCGGAACTTCTTCAGTTGATGGACAACCATAATGCGCTAATGGAATTTCCGGCATCGCGATTACCACTTCAGGCATCGTCGCCTTATTCAATACTTCTCCTTTAATCGCAAATGCAGTCGCATAAGGTGGATGAGCATGAACCACGCCTTGGCACTGTGGCATTTTTTGATAACAACGTAAGTGCATTTTCACTTCTGTAGACGGTTTAACGCCCTCTTTGCTATCCAAAATATTGCCTTCTAAATCCAGTTTGACAATATTTTCAGGTCGCAAATAACCTTTACTTGTCGCAGTGGGTGTAGCTAAAATTTCGTTTTCTGATAAACGTGCTGAAATATTGCCGTCATTTGCTGCGACATAATCTTTGTTAAATAAATTTCTTCCTATGTCACAAATTAACTCTCGTAATTGTTGTTCTTTTTCAATCATCTGATCTACCCCCTTCTTATTCGTTTGGTTGATAGCTGGTTAGCTCAACTGATGTATCAATCACTTGTTGCACCGCTGATTTGTCAATACGTTTTAATGTGAGCAATTGACCTAAAATATTCCCCATGGCACTTGCTTCTATAGGACCTGTTATCACTTCTTTATTCGTAAAATCAGCCGTTAATTGACACAACAATCGGTTTTTTATCCCACCACCGACCATATGTACTTTGTCGTATTGTTGACCAGATAATTGCTCAATTGCTGAAATCGTTCGTTGATAATTTAATGCAATACTTTGAATCACGACGCGTGTCCATTCTCCTACACCATCAGGGATACGTTGACCTGTCGCGATTAAGTGCTGTCGGATGAGTTCATGCATATTTTCATGCTTCAGAAAAATGGGATCCTCTACATCGATATAACTGTCAATTTTACATGTGACCGCACATTTAACGAGTTCATTGTAGCTATATAGATGGCCTTGTTCTGACCAATAGCGTTGTAGCTCTTGTAATACCCAAAGTGCATTTAAATTTTTTAGACATTTAATGTAGCCTTCACTCGTTCCTTCATTCGTTATCCGATGCTCGTACGCGGCTTCAGAAATAATCGGGCTTTCGAGTTGAATTCCGATGACTGACCAAGTGCCACATGAAATAAATATGGCATCTGATGCGACTGTTAAAATACTCGCCGCCGTATCATGCCCTGCTGAAGCAATGACTTGTAAATCTTTGAGTCCTGTTTCTTTCACGAGTGATGGTGTGAGTGGGCCGAGTATCGTGTGCAATGTCATGTCAGTTTGTTGGAACCAATGTTGCGGAATGCCGAGTGTCTCCAATACTTTCGTTGACCACTTTTGTTCTGTAGATAACAAACCACTTGTACTCGCAATCGCATAGTTCACATTCGTTTGTTGTGTTAAGAAATAGTTGAACAAGTCCGGCATAAAGAGGACATGTGCGACTGTCTCTTTCAACCAAGGATGCTCTTGCAAGTCTGCATAAAGTTGCACGTAAGAATTAATCGAACTCGGTAATACGCCAGTTTCTTCATAAAATTCAAGTTCTGATAATCGGTTGTAGATGGCTTCTTGGTACTTTAATTTCGTTTCGTTCCGGTAGTTTTTAGGCAACAACAATAGATGGCCATTTTGATCAATGTAACCAAAGTCGACGCCCCACGTATCAATCGCTAAACTTTCCACTTCTGTAGTGATACGACTGACCGCTTTCAATCCGTTTTTTATTTCTTGAAATAACTTTGGAAAGTCCCAATACAAGACGCCGTTCATCTCAACAGGTGTATTTGCAAAACGGTACACTTCTTCCAATTCCACTTTGTGACCGTCAAACGTCCCTAAAATCACTCTGCCTGAGCTTGCGCCAAAATCAATCGCGATATGCTTTGTTTCGCTCATAAAGTCACCACCTAGCGATATACTGGACCATATGTTGCACAAGCACGATAATCCGCACTTTCAAGCGACTCTGTACCAAAATGTTGCCATACACGTGGTCTGAAAATGTCTGTTTCATCCACATTGTGCATGCTCACTGGAATTCTTAACATTGACGCCAGTGTAATCAACTCTTGACCGATATGACCGTAACTGATGGCACCGTGATTCGCACCCCAATGATTCATCACATCATATACAGATTTAAAGGCACCTTGACCTGTTAAACGTGGCGCAAACCAAGTCGTTGGCCAAGTTGGATCTGTACGTTCATCTAAAGTACGGTGAATGTCTTCATCTAATGTCACTGAATATCCTTCCGCAATTTGTAACACTGGACCTAATCCTGCAACGAGATTCAAACGGACCATTGTTAAAGGTATGTCACCCTCTGTTAAGAAGTTTGTCGAGAAGCCGCCTCCACGGAAATATTCTTGTGTCGCTGGTCTGAATTCTGTCGCGTTCAAACATGCTTCGACTTCTTCGTTTGTAATTTCCCAATACGGTTTCATCACAGGTTGACCGTCACGTCGTTGTTGACCTGTGCCATCTAACGCCGCTGAACCTGAGTTGATCAGATGTAAAATACCATCTTTCGCACGACCTTCTAATGGCTTACCTGTTACACGTTCGACCGCTTCAGGACTCCAATATGTACGCACGTCCGCAAAAATTTGCGCTGTATTCGTTAATAAATAGTTGAATAACATCGATACCCCATTGAGCGTGTCATTTTCAGTCGCTAAAATGTATGGCGTACGCGTACCGTCCCAATCAAATGACGTGTTCAAAATCGTTTCAGTAAAGTCGCCGTTCGGATAAAAATCGGTCCATTGACGTTGACCTTGGAAACCTGCTGCAATCGCAAAATGGCCTTCCGCTTCTTCTTCATAACCGAGTACCGCTAATTTTGGATTACCGACCATCAAATCACGACTAATCAATGTCATCTTCACAATGAATTCAACTTGTTGCGCCTTTTCTTCATCACTAATTTGATTTTCAGGGGCATTGTTATCTTTGCCGAAGTGACATTTTTCTTTCGTCCAAGCGAGTGCACGTTCGTATTCTTCATGGTCATAAATACCTAACTCCATACGACGAATCAGTTCAGTAGAATCGACATATTCATTGCGCATACCTAAATACTGTTGGAAAAAACTTTCATCTACCATCGAACCTGCAATCCCCATCGATACACTGCCGATTGATAAATATGCTTTACCTTTCATCAGTCCTTTTGCGAGTGCCGCTTTACTAAACAGTAATAATTTTTCTTTCACGTCTTCAGGAATGTGACGGTCCCTTGCGTCTTGAACATCTTTACCATAAATGCCAAATGCCGGAATACCTTTTTGTGCATGTGCAGATAGGACTGCCGCTAAATAAACCGCACCTGGACGCTCAGTTCCATTCAATCCCCAAATCGCATGTGGGATATTGTGGTTCATATCCATCGTTTCTGAACCGTAACATCAACAAGGCGTAACAGTGATCGTTGCACACACTTGATGTTGTTCAAACTTTTCTTTTGCTTTATTCGCTTCAGTCACGCCACCAATTGTTGTATCCGCAATCACACATTGTACGGCCTCACCATTTGGGTATTTCAACGTCTTTGAAATCAATTGTGCCACGGCTTTCGCCATATCCATCGTCTGTGCCTCGAGCGACTCTCTTACTCCTTTTCGACGTCCATCAATCGTTGGACGAATCCCAATTTTAGGTAACTGTGTAAACATCATGAACCCTCCTTTAATGAATGGTTTCTCTCTATTTCAAAATTATTATATGATAACGCTTACATAAAGTAAAGATTTTCTCACATTATTTGTGGTATTTTGAGTGTTTAAGTTTTGGTTTTTTGTGAGATTTTTCGTTATAATGTGAGAAAAGGAGATGGACGGAATGAAAAAATTTCAACGTTACAGCGAAATTATGAATCGTTTGCATACATTTAAGCATGTGAACGTTAAAGATTTAGCAGATACTTTTAAAGTGAGCGAAGAAACGATTCGTCGTGATTTGGAACAGTTAGAAAAAGATGGCGTTGTTAAAAGAAAACATGGCGGGGCGTCGTTAGTTGCGGAGAGTGACTTTCCTTATGCATTTCGTGCAACGCGTAACTCTGACAAGAAAAAAGTCATCGCCAAAAAAATACTGCCACTTTTAAAAGATAGTTATAGCATTATGGCGGACTCGAGTTCAACCGTGTTAGAGGCCATACGATTACTTTCCATTCAAGGGCAGTCGTTCAAAGTGATTACGAACTCCATTAATATGCTGTACGAATTGTCATCCACACCGCTCGACTTTATTTCAACAGGCGGGATGTTAAAACCTGATTCAGCTACTTTAGTCGGCTCCCAAGCGATTAATACGATTCATCATTATTATACGGATGTCACATTATTAAGCTGTCGTTCATTTTCGGTTAACGGGGCTTCAGTAAATGGGGAACATGAAGGATTTACTAAGAAAGAAATGGTACGCCAAGGACGAAAAGTGATCATGCTTGTCGATTCGAGCAAACTGATCCCCTATGAAGATGCATTGTTTCAATTCGCATCGTTTGATGACATTGACTATGTAGTGAGTGACGTGCCACTTCCAGAAGCGTATCGTGAAGTGCTCGAACAGCATCACGTCGAAGTGCTTTAATGCAACCTTAAAAGCGGATGGGACATAAAAATTTTTACATCCCATCCGCTTACTTCCTATTTTATCTTCTTGTTTGTTGTATCCACGTTCTGACCGTCATAAAATTTTGCCAATCCGACTCACTCATCATCACAATGCCATATGTTTCTAACCGTTGTTGGACTGCCTCACGTATAGACTTATCCATATAGTGCAATACACCGGGGTAGTAACGCTCATAAAATTGAAAATCGCATTGTTGAACGAGGGCATCCGCTTCTAACGGGATATGTTGGACTAACTTTTCTGCTTGCACCCTCCCCCCAAATTTCAATAGATAAAGTGCTAAAAAGTCCAATCGTTCGTCCGTTCCCCAAGCGACCCCTGTCGGCTGCACTTGCTTGGCATATGCACCTAATCCGAGACGACCCCGTTCATTTTCTACATCGATGAGCAGACGTTGTTGTACACCGATATGCGGTTGCGACGTTCTCACCGCACGACACGCCTGTTCAAGTATATGGGGCCAACGTTGACAGGCAATTTTCGTATGTCCCACCGCAGTTAACCCTAGTGAATGCGGCAAGTTCACCATACCAGCAATCGCCTGTTCAGCCTCCATTTTCGTCATGTTCACTGTCAATGGATTCAACTGCATCCCTGTCACCATATAAGTCGTATTGAAAAAGTCTTTGTACAAAATACTGCCTATCATATAATAATCCGAAGTAATCAAAGGAAAGTGCGTCTCCATCACATTCGTTTTCACGATACGACTTTGCCATTCATCAAACATGTCATACATATGTGCAGATTCCTGACCAAAATCAAGTGACACTGCATTCACATCACCCGGCGTCAGTGCAAATGCGGACAAATTATATACGTCACCGTTGAAATTGAGTGTTTTGATATCATGTCGCATCATTGTATTAATATTCCAAAAGAGCATTCGCACTTTACAAATGAGCTTGGCACCCGTGCGTTGTTCAATCTGTTGTTTCGTTCGTTGAGAGACTTTCCACGCCATCTCGATCGTGTCATAGTACTGACCACAAAGCGCTGCCAATGCTTCCGCTACCAAATCATCGCGCACTTCGATAGGGTCTGCCATTTCAAATCGAATCGTACCTTCATGCCTCTCATCATAATAAACCGCTTCAATCCACCCTTGCTGATGTCGAATCGCTTCGAACGTCACTTTCACATCATGCGCCTCCTTTGATGCTTCTTTTCTTTTATCGTAACGTAATGATGTTAATTTGATGTAAATCAACGTTGGATTGCCGTATGCTCATGCTAAAGTTGGAGAGTGAATTGTTACTCTAGACGCATGTCACATGATAGCGATTCATGTATGCTTAAATTATCATGCGACAAGGAGGTTTCTACAATGCGAGTTCTTTTACGTGCTGCCATTGCGATCGGTGTGATCCTATTTGCCGCACACTATTTCCAAGATAGCGATAACTTAGCGGCTGTCGAAAATTACAAAAATGATATCGTTCAGTCTTCTTATGTACAAGACTTTTTAAACAGCCAAGCGCTGCAAAAAATAGAGCAGTTGGAATTTGAAGATTTATTACCTTCTGATTTCTTTTAACTGAATATCAAATCAAAAAAATGCGCATTGACACTTTGTTAAACAAAGCTCAAATGCGCATTTTTGATTTCAACTTACTCATCATTCTGCCAACAGCTGATTAATGTGATAAGTCATACTGTCTTGTTCTGCGATACTCGAATCATCAAGCACGCGTAAAAAGTCTAAATGCCCCACATCCGGATAAATGATCGATTGGACGTCAGCACCTAATGCCTCGAATTTTTCATGGGTCATTTTCGAGTCTTTGTTCGGAAAGATGACGTCATCTTCACCGAGTAAAAAGAGCACTTTGGGCATTTCTTTAATTTCATCAATATCTGCCAAATAATCTGCACGCAATGTGTACATTAAATCTGTAATCATCGTTTCCATTGGCGCGAAATATTGAGAAAAGTTAAAGCCTTCTTTCTGTTTTTTAGAAACGCCTTGAGACAACACGAACTCAGGAATACTGTTGATCATTTCATTTTGCTCACCAGGTTTGACGTCTTTCATAATTTCATATAACAATTTAGAAAAACGCAACTCTTTATAATCGATTTTAGCCGCACTATTTAAATAAATGAGATGTTTAATCGGTAGCGTGTTGTATCCCGCAAGTTTTGTCGCAATTAATCCGCCCATTGAATAGCCAATCATAGACATTTCTGAAATATGAGAAGCCTCAACCATATTGACGAGCGCTTCGTTAATTCGTCTCGCATATTCAGACAGGTCATAATTTTGTCGTTCAAGACTCGTACTTTTCCCACGACCCGGACAGTTGATAAAAATCAATTTGACATCATGAATGTATTTCGCAAAAATCGTCATAATTTTATAATTCATAATCGCACCATGAAGGAGTACAACAGCTTTATCTGTCTCTTGTTCCCCCATGATGGCGACTTCTAATTCTCCATCGTTTGACTGTGATAATTTCATAATATTTGTTTCATAATTAGCTAGTGACATATTTTTTCCTCTATCTCAGTTCTATTCTTTTACGCATGCGCGATACGGTGTGGGTGATATGCCTCTATATTATAGTAGAAAACCATCACAATGAAAAAGGCCTTGAGTCTGATTTTCTTAATATTGTTGCACACCCCACAGCTTTTCTTCACATTTTTGAATGATGTACTTCAACACTTCAATACGGGCTGTCTTTTTATGATCCGCAGCCACGACCAGCCACGGTGCATTTGCAGTATCTGTTTTTTGAATCATATCATAACTCGCTTCAAGATATTGATCCCACTTGTCACGGTTACGCCAATCTTCATCCGTAATTTTCCACTGTTTATCCACGTCTGTCTCACGCGCTTTAAATCGTTTCAATTGCTCGTCTTTATCTAAAGAAAGGAAGCATTTCAAAATAATTGCGCCATCATCCGTCCACATTTTTTCGAACGCATTAATTTCATCATATGCGCGAGACCACTCTTTTTCAGTCGCAAAACCTTCCACACGCTCGACTAATACACGGCCATACCAACTGCGGTCAAAAATTCCGATGTGACCACTTTTCGGCATCGCTTTTGCGAAACGCCATAAATAATGATGATTTAACTCAACATCTGTCGGCGCACTCACGGCATTGACTTCATAACCCGTTGGATCGAGCAACTCACGGACACGTTTAATGTTGCCCCCTTTACCAGCTGCATCCATACCTTCATATACAAGCACGAGTGGAATTTTTCGTTCATATAAAGCAAATTGAAGTTCGCGCATACGTTTTTGTAAGGCTGTCAACTTCTCTTTATAGTCCTCTTTCGAAATTTTAGTTTGCGTATTATCAAATAAATCGGTTGCAAATGTATCAGAAAAACGGCCGTCTCGATGGGTATCGCGTTGTTCATGACGTAAAATGGCTTGTGTCAAACGCTCATGAATATGGGTATACATTTGAACGAGCGCTTTTTCACGTTCATCGTAATCAATCACTTCCCATGAATCATCCAATAACGGTTGCATGTACTCTAAATAGGTATCCGGTGCAACAACTTGTTCATATTCTTGTGCTTTCCAACTCGTTAATGGGTTCGTCTTCATTTGCGCAATATGTTCTTGACGCTTGTCTTCATTAATTTGAATGAAAAACTTAATCATTTCATGGTGAGCATGGTCGAGCATCGTTTCAAAGTCATCCATTTCAGACTTTAAAATTTGTGGGTTTTTGAACAACGGATATTTGATTTGATGCACTTGATAATCCACGTAATGTGAATACCAACTTCTAAAATAAATATGAATGTGCCCTTTTTCAGGCAAAGTTTCCCAAAAACGTTGTAAAAATGGGTACCTTAAATCATAATCTGATGGTGTTTTCGTCGCGATAAACTTGGTGTACTTGGCATCTAAATTGAGCAACAACTCATTCGTTAACCTCGTTTTTCCCGAAGCAGGCACCCCCTCAAAAATAATCATCATCGGTATGCCAAGTGCGTGTGTTTGTCGTGTTAATCTTGCAATTTCTAAACGTAACGTATCCAGTTTTTTCATCATTCTCACCTCATTACTCTTATTATATATAAGTCATTTCAAAACGAGCAATGGAATATCCTTTTTTATGTGATGAATATCTTGACAGTTTTTTTTTATTCAAAAACCCCCCCTTATTTCATTACAATTCAACTTCACTCTGTAACATTTGTAATATATGTCAATTTTTATTTGTTTACAAAAAGTTTCAATAAACCCCGTTGAAATAGCGATTTCACAGCATAATTCATCACACCCCCCTTTTAAGAACATGACATTTATGTTACAAAACAACAAAATGAAAAGCGATTGTAATGTTTTGTTATTTACGCGTAATTTACAAAAAGTCGTTTCATTGGTAGAGTGTGATTGTTGAATTTTTTAATTACGCATACTTTTGAAAATGAATATATAAAAACTTACTTTACTGGAGGACTTATTTACTATGAAAAAATCATTACTCTTAACTACTACACTTGCAGCAACAATCGGAGCAACAGGATTCGCAGCAAGCGCAAATGATGCAAATGCAGCAGAACAAGGGATTGATCAAGTTAAATTAGCAGAAATGGCTCAAAATAACGACCCATCATTAAACCAACACCCAATTGAAGACGGTGCATACGACTACCACTTCACTTTAAACGGTGTATCATATGACTTCTGGTCAAACGGTGTACAATTTGGTTGGTCATACAATGGTTATGGTGAAACAGCAACACATGATCATTCATCAATTGCACAACCAACACAAATGGCTGACTTCAGTCAACAAGCTTCACAACAATCATACAGCTACAGCCCATCAGCAACACAACAATCAACGGGTCAAGCACCAAGACAACAAGCCGCACCATCATACACTACACAAGCAACATCAACAGGTTCAGTGAGATTAGCAAATGGTAACACTGCTGGTGCTATTGGTACAAGAGCTGCGCAAGAAATGGCAAGCCGTACAGGTGTTTCTGCATCAGTATGGGAAACAATTATTGCACGTGAATCAAATGGTCAATTAAATGCTTATAATCCTTCTGGTGCATCTGGTTTATTCCAAACAATGCCAGGTTGGGGTTCAACAAACACTTATGAAGAACAAATTGCTGCAGCTACAAAAGCATACAATGCACAAGGTTTATCTGCTTGGGGTATGTAAGCCTCATATTTAAAAAGAACTTGAAGGGACGACCTTCAAGTTCTTTTTTCGCTATATCTTTCTCTTCAAACAACACAAGTCACATGGTAAACAAAATCGTTGCATTGTCATACAGTGCCTTATACAATAGAAAACAATCTTAAAAACAAGGTGAGCTTATGAAGCAATGGTTTTTTACTCTTCTCTTTTTGGGCATCGTTATTGTGATAGCTGTCAAAGTTGTCATGCATTACGATTCCATTCAGCACGAAACATCGAACAGATATCATACCTTATCTGACTCATTTTTCAATCAAGACCGTAAAACACACGGCTTTGGCACGTACAATCGCGATTTATCTTTCAACGGCGACAATCGACATTATGGTAACGACTACCGTTTACCCGAAGATACACCCGTCCTTGCACCTACGAATGGTACTGTGACAAGAACTTTCAAAGACAAACTCGGTGGCAATGTGTTAGAAATCCGTGAAGATAATGGGCAATATTTCCAATGGTTCATGCATTTAAACGATTTCAAAGTGAAGGCGGGAGAGTCAGTCACTGCCGGTGATGTCGTCGCATTGTCGGGAAATACGGGTGAACAAACGACAGGCCCTCACTTACATTTTCAACGGATGAAAGGTGGGGTCGGCAATCGTTTTGCTGAAGACCCCGATGACTTTATCGACCAACTTCCAGATCAACAGAGGAGCCTTTACCGATTGAACTGAAGGAATAATGATGAAATGAAAAACAGGCGCTTTGAGGCGAAATACCTCTGAGCACCTGTTTTTTCATGTTTCTTACTTCCCATTCTATTCACTGAAAATAAAATATAAGACAGAATCAACAACATGGCTGTAACGCTTCAACTCTCATGCCGAGAATGGTGAGAAACTTGATTGAATTTAAATTGACGATTAAAGAAAATTGGAATGCATGGTTGATACCTATACCTTCATAAGTTTGAGTCCACCCAGATTGCCAAAACCGAGCACGTCCCCTGAGAAAGGGAGAATGTTTAAGGAAATCTACATATCTCAACACGTCCCTAACTTTGCTCTGTCACGTTGTATACTCAAATGGATACGTTGCATTTTCTCCTCCACATCACCAATCTCCATCGCGCATGCTTTCAACGTATCACAATACATCTCTGAATCACCACGTTGATTTTTATAATGCAACTTGTGCTCTAAACTCGCCCACATGTCCATGCCAATGGTGCGCAATTGGATTTCTACAGGCGTATCAATCATGCCATCCGTAAGAAAAATCGGGACAGAAATGACAATATGCAAACTTCTATAGCCATTTTTCTTTGGATTTTCAACATAATCTTTACGCGTCAATAATTGAATATCGGTTTGTTTCAGCAACAATTGTTCGACGGTGTAAATGTCATCAATATAGTTACAAACTACGCGAATACCGGCAATATCCATAATATTTTCTCTTGCGGCTTGTGCTGTGAGTGGATAGCCTTTTCTTTTTAGTTTTTGTAATAAGCTTGGAATCTCTTTGACCCGACGCTCCATATGATGAATTGGGTTATGTGCGTATTTAATTTGGAAATCTTCGTCCAAAATACGCAACTTTGTACTAATTTCTTCTAAAGCGGCACGATATAAATGTTCTAGTTCTATAAATGCGACAATTTCTTCAATACTGCCAATATCCTTCAAATCACGGTTCATATATTTAGCGATTTCTTGTCTTAAGCTTTCTTCATTAAAAGGTGTGTTTTTATCTACGAACATTTCTTTCACCTCAACATAACTGTATTTAAAATCAAAGTCCTAAATGCTATGTTATCTTTCATCATCATATCAGGTTCAATAGCCCTTTACTACTTTTCCTTAAAGCTCGAGTGAAAATTAAAAATGCGATAAAAACTTGTCCTTGAACAACTGAATTTTTCGATAAAGTCACGTTTTTTCATTATTTGAAGGTGCTTAAGCCGTTGTGCATTCGACTAAAAAATATTGTCTTTTCGTGTAGTATGTATCATGTTTGTTACTTTAGATAAAGCGTTGCAAAAAAATACAGTTGAATGGACATCACTCAACTGCATTTCTTAAAATATGCTTATTTTTAACGATATTGTACAATTCTTTCAACATCTAAGCGTGATGTTGGACGACCTTCTTCAGCTGCTTTACCGATAGCAATAATCATGACTGGAACATAACGTTCAGGATCTAAACCAAGACCTGCTGCAATGTCTTCACGGTTAAAGCCACCGATTGGATTTGTTTCATAGCCATGTTCACGTGCAACGAGCATAAATTGCATTGCCGCTAAACTACTATCAACTTTCACGATATCGTTCATCGATTGTTGGTCAAGTCCTTCATACATCGCGACAAATCGGCCAACTAAATCCTCTTTCACTTTTTGTGGCATATATCCTTTTTCAACAGCTGCACCGTAAATTTCTTCAGCATGTTCATAATTCAACATATCACCGAAAATGACAACCATCGCTGCTGAAGTATCATTTTGACGACTATTAAATTGTACGAGTGGACGTAATGTATCTTTACCTTCTGGCGTATCCACAACAACAAAACGCCAAGGTTGCATGTTAATTGATGATGGTGCTAATGTTGCCTTTCTAATCATTTCATTCATTTCTTCACGTGGAATTTTTACTTCTGTATCGAATAACTTAACAGAGCGACGGCCTGTAAGGATTGTTTGAAAATCTTGTTCGTGTGCCATAACAGTCACCTTTCCTTTTATAATGTAAACATTTCATTAAATAAAGCACGATTCAATTATATTTTATACATAGTTTTGAATCAAGAAAAAAGTATGTATAATAGTAGTAACTATTCTTTAAAAGTATTGGGGGTCTACAACATGACAAAACATCCGAAAGCGTTGCATGACGAATTATGTTTTTTATTTTATGTTGCATCGAAGGAAGTTATCAAAAAATATAGTGCTTGTTTAAAAGAATATGATCTCACTTACACAGGCTATATTACACTCATTTCAATTGGGGACGATGAGGTTGTCAATATCAAACGTCTCGGTGATCGCATTTATTTGAATTCTGGCACTTTGACACCACTCACTAAAAAATTAGTCGCACAAGGTTTGATTAAAAAGGTCCGCAAGCCTGAAGATGAACGAAACCTGAACATTTCACTCACTGATAAAGGACGCGAACTGAAGCAACAACTCGCACATTTAAATGAAGAGGTGCATGCGTCATTATCAATGGAAGGGACAGACATGACAGAATTAATTGGTATTTTACAACGATTCCTCGAAAACAACTTCCCTTCTCACCCTATAACAGTTTAATTTGACAACTGCATAACCATGATGTTGACGACGGGACTATGCTCTACAGAAATAAATATCGCGCCATCCCCAGTATCATCGCAGTTATTTCTTTTAGCGATATTATTCATAATAGCGCCATCTCCATTTACAGTCGGACACATGGAGTAGAATCATGACCATCACATTTCTACTCCTCCGATGCCGTTGTAGCCTAATATGCCCTATCATTTCTCCTCTTACTTAAATTGATGCCAATATTGACGGAATAAATAAGAAACGAATCGATGCATTGGTGCTTGTGTCACGCGATATACGCCCCAAGGTAATCGCGGAACAAAGTCATGCAATGCGATTAAACAAGTCGTCGTATCACCTTCTAAACGTCGAAACTCCATACGCGCTGTACGTCCACTTTGTTGTGCAAGCCATCCTCCTGTAATATTCAAAATCACGCGTTGTGTATAGTCGCTGCTTGGATGATGACGCATTTGGATCAGTGGTATTTTAAATGGCATGAGCACAATTGTAAACTGTTGTCCATCATAAATGCCATTCACAAGTCGCCCATTCAACGTTTTTAAAAATCGACCGTACATGGCAGTGACGGCTTCCATTGATACATTTTGCGGGATATCCAATGCTTGAATCGAACGTACTGTTTGTCGCTCCTCACTCCATTGATAAAGGACACGGCGTTTGGGAAACCATTTCGTCGTTTTCAAAGCATGATGAGTCACTTCAATTTGAAAAGCCTCCATCGTTTGTTTAAGTACAGGCTGCAATTGCGATTGCCAAACGATACATTGCTGAATATTCGCCTGCTTCATCGCGTAACCTAAATTGTCATACATCAATCGTTGCAATTGTATTGGATGACTTTGCGTGAGCCTCGTATTTGAAAATAGCGGATTTCCGATCACGACAACGAGCGCAATATCTTCTAATGCAGTGACGACATTCGACAAATCAAACAAGTCAATCTCTCGTGTTTGTGCAACAGTCGTTTGTCTCATCGTCGGCGGTGTTTGGACAAAGACGTCATGTCCTTCAGCAACCAACATGGCTACATAATTATGGGTATAGGGGTGACCATCCGTAATCACTAAAATATTCACTATGTCTTTCACTCTCTCATCTGTTTCATTTTTTAGTATTATACCACTTCTCCACTTTCATACACTGAATTATAGTAAATTCTCAATAAAAATTAACAAATGATTCATGTCTACTGCTGCATCAAAATTAAAAAAGACAAAGGTTTAAAACTGCCCACGCAATTCCCCACTTTTGTCTTTCATTTCTATTATCAACATGCATACGATGACATGTTTAATTTTGACTGAAAATAAACATCATCATAATCGTCAATGTTGTCAATACTGCACCGATGATGACCCATGTATTGGGATTGATTTTGCCCTTTTGTCCCGTCTGACGAAATGCACAAATCGCCGTAATCCAAGTAATGACGGTCAGCACTGTCAAAATAATTAATATGATATACACCGTTAGCATCTCCCGTGTTCCATCATGCATAACTTCATATTATAATAGAAAAATATAAAGTGCGAATGTCACCAAAATATCGAATTCTTAAAGTTTTGGTATTCAGGCACAACGGTACTATCTCATTCTTATGTATTTCATTTGAAAGTATAAATTTGGTTGAACTCCCCTACATCACATGAATTATTTTATTTTTAACAACCCATATCTGAAACTATCAGAAGTTATTTTAAGTGTTTATATAATAACTACAAATCCCCAAAAAAGGAACTTGCCGTCGAGAAACACATCTTCGCCAAATGTGGAGTCCTAAATCAGGACTTCATGAAGAACATTTAGGTTATGACATATCTTTTCTAAGACTCTTCCCCTCAATCCAAGTTAAAAAGCTGACCCACTAAAACAGCAAATCAGCTCTTGATTATCATATTGAACGTTTCTTTTACATACTTATTTTTTGAAATATTTCTGTTAATACATCTAAGGTATCTTCTAATTTAATCTCTCCGACATAGGGGTTGTCTTGAAGGTAGTTCTGCCAATGCTGTTTAAGATAATCATCACTTGCTATATCCTCTAAAATTTCCTTGTAATCTGCTAAATCATCTAAAGACTCTCTTTTTCTAGACGTATTTTCAATGGCTTTTGCTAAGCTTTCAAAATTAATTTTATCTTCGTAAAGTTTATATAAGAGATAGACGTCATAGAAATCTCTCATCCTTGTTGTAGCGATATTTCTTCTGATAATGGTTTCAATCTTTTCTGCCAAAATGGTTTCCAAAGGATAGGCCATGACTTCAATGTGTCCTTCATCAAACATCAAAGGATATTCATAAATCATTTCCCTTGGGGTAATAGCATCGCCTGTTGTGATATCCATCTTCATGGGATTATTAATTCTTCCATAACGGGCTGAATAGCTGACACAATAATTTTCATACCCACCACTTTCTCTAATTTCTCTTATCCCTTCAAAGACAAAGTCAATCCCATCTTGAACGTCAATGGCTAAAATTTCTTTCACAATTTTAGTAATGTTTTCTTCTGTTAAAGCAATGCCTTTGACCGTTGCATCCATATCCATAGTAGTACGATTATCAATGCCAATAAGAGAAGAAATCAAAAGACCACCCTTGATAATAAAAGAGTGTCGATAAGAAGATTTTTCTAATCTTTCTAGGACTCTTTCAAAAAAATACATTTGAAAGACTTCCTGTGGTTTTAAGTCTTTTGTCTTTGCTAAATGTTTAATTTTTCCTTTTATTTGCTCGCTAGACCTCATACCATCACCTCTAAGTAACGTCGTATTTCTTCCTCAATTTTTAAAGCTCTAGCATACTTAATAAGTTTTCTGGAGTTTATATTTCCTCCACCAAAATATTCTTTAATAGCCCCTGTAAAAATTTGGGAATCCATATTTTTCTGGTCTTTTACAATATCACAAATAGTTCGCTCCACATCATAAAAAATAATCTCTCCACCAAGGGGACTTGTGCCTGTTTCCCTGCCCAACTCAAAAAGTTCTCTCTTTACATAATGAACGACTAGGTCACTGTATCTATCTTTTAGTCTGGAAGCATTATAACCTTGAGGAACAGAAATATGAATCTGAGAAGGTACTCTATCAGCTAAATCATGAAAATAAAGGGCGGTATGGTAAGAATAAATCACTCGTTTGCTATTACTCTGGAGCAAGACATATTCATCAATAATTTCATTTTTTAGGGCATAAACTCCATGGCTAACTCGATCTATTTTATCTTCCTTAGCCAAATAAGATAGTCTATATCGGTCAATACCTTTGGCTTCAGCCTCTCTTACAAAGATTAAGCCATTTTCATCAGATAATTTTTCTAGAAGTTCTTTTTCTTCATTCATGATTGTCCCCCCTATTTTACTCTTTCGCGCTTTAATTTTATATTATTAAAGCACGTTTGTAAATATGAGTTTTTCAATTTTTGTTCATCACTTCAGGGGTTTTAGGGTTCTCCCTAACAAGAAAAATAATTCTAGAATTTAATTAGCAGGCAAATTTACAGGGCTGGGACATAGACCTTCAGCTCCTTTAAGAAAAAGCCGTCAAAATTCATTTTTTTAGAATTTAACGGCTTTTTTCTTATGAGCGAACGAAAACGAGCACTGATTTTGGCTAGTTTTCGTATATTCACTGCCATGAGTGCGATGCCAAGTTCACACTCAACTTTTGATTGGGTACGAACCGATAATCTTTGAAAACCCAAATTAGCCTTCAGATTTCCAAAAGTTGATTCAACATCTATCTTTCTCTTTTGATAAATGTGCTTCGTTTTTGAATTTGAAAGCTGCTTATTTGTGAAGGCTTTAAAATAATCCCAAGTTAGATTTTTAAATAAACGTTTATTTGTGTTGGGATTAGTGCTGTGCTTCATACATTGACTTCGTAATGGACAGCCCACACATTCTTCACATGAATATAATTTAAAATCTCTTTGAAGACCGTACCCGTCTCCTACGACTTGTCAAGGGTTCAATAATTAAAATTGACATTACTGGACTAGACCGTCCAATTTTTCTTTTTATGGACATATATCGATGAATGATATCACAACAGCCAAAGATGAGGATAAGTTAAACTCAATCCTGCATCCATAGCATCAAAAATGATGACGCCCCATCCCCATTCCTACTACCAAGCCTGTAACGGACTTTCACCGTCAAGATGTTACCCATGCCGGACGCACTAAAAAACCACCATGGCATATATAGGGGTTGGCCATGATGGTCTTGAATATTAATAGAACAACATCAATAATAATGGAAGCATTACAGAACTCATGACGGCTGATAGAATCATACCGATCGAACTAAATGCGCCTGACTCTAAATCCATTTCCAATGCTCGTGCGGTTCCAAATGCATGAGAAGCGTTACCAAATGTCATGCCGCGTGCGATAGAAGATTGGAAGTTCGTCATACGCACAAGGGATGCGCCCATCATACTTCCTAATAAGCCCGTTGCGATGATAAAGAGAATCGTGACTGTATCCTCGCCACCGAGCTGATGTGACACTTGAATACCGACCGCTGCTGTAATCGAACGGGGAAGCAGTGTCACAATATCTTCGCGTCCATAGCCGAGTAATTTTAAAGAAAAATAAATTAGGGAGAAATTTAAAATTACCGCTGTGAATACACTGACGAAGATCGTTTTAAAATACTTTACAATCTTATGCCGGTTTAAATACAGTGGAAACGCAAGACACACTACTGTGGAACTCAATAGTTGATTGATCCATTGCCCTCCCACCATATAACTGTGATAGTCGATATTAAAAAGTAACAATATCGCAATAACGCCAAGAGATGTCACCAAAGCGGGGTTGAGTATTGGTGAATTAAACTTATGATATATTTTTTTAGACAATATAAACATCACGACCGTTAATACAATCATTGCAATGCCTTGTAAGATGATCATGATGGATTTTGTCCTTTCCGGAAGATACGACCTGTCACCATTTTTTCTGCTACTAATCCAGAACTATATGCGACGAGCACCGTACCGACAGCAACTAATGTAAAAAATATAATGAAGTTTAAGTTTAATTCAGAGACGACATCCATTAACCCTATCACAGACGGAACGAAGAAAAACACCATCGTCGCCAGTAGAAAATTCGCACCTTCTTTAATCCACTCTACTTTAATGATTTTAAATTGAAGTAAAATGAAAAATAAAAGTAACCCAATAATACTACCAGCTAGGGGGATGTTGAAAAACTGCTGTATTTGATTACCTAACATCGTAATCCCATAAATGATGCATAATTGTGTTACAGTTTTCAATAGCTGTTTCACTTTTGCCATTTCAATCATCCTTTCTTCGTTCGAATGATTCTATTGTAACGGGTAATTAATCATTATAAAAATATTGGTTTTTCATGTTATTCATTACTTTTATCTATGGAACGGCTTTCAGGTACTGTCGTTAACGGTAACTGAATGTTGAGATAGTCTAAAAATGTTTGCGTCGCATGGTTTAAATAGACGTCTTTCCGCCAAATGACCCCCATCGTCCAATCAACGGTACTGTCCTCAATTGACAACACACGAATTTCTGGATTGCGACTCATAATACGCACAATGTTGTCTGGCAAAATACTGATGCCCATTTTGGCTGTAATCAAATGTTCAATAAATTGCCACTGTGAAATTTTAGAAACGATGTGTGGCACGAAACCAGCTTGTCGAGTGAGCGCGATAATTTTGTCGTTAATATAAAAGTCTTCATTAAACATAATAAAATCTTCATCTTTTAAATCTTTGAACGTCACAGTTTCCTGTTGTGACAGTGGATGTGTGTGATGCATGACGACTTGGAACTCACCTTTATACAATGGGAATGAATCAAAAAGTTTACTATCAACAGGTAACGATGTCAGCCCGAGATGAATATCATTGTTCCGCACTTGGTTTTCAATCGTTTTCCCACCATTTTCATCTAAATTAAACACGACATTTGGATACTGTTGATGAAACTGTCCGAGCACTTGGACAAGGCGTTCCATATCCATCAATGCAGAAATGCCAATCGAAATATAGCCTTTCTCAAGCCCAAGCAGACTACTGATTTCATTCGGCAAACTTTCGTATAACTTTAAAATTTCAACCGCTTTATGGTAAAACACTTCCCCCACGTCCGTTAGCAACAATTGGCGACGTGTGCGATCAAACAACGGCTCACCGATTTCTGACTCCAACTCTTTAATTGCCTTACTCATCGTCGGTTGCGCGATATATAATGTCTCGGCTGCACGTGTCATCCCACCTTGACGGACAATCTCTATAAAATACTTCATCTGTTTAATATCCAATTGTCACCCTCCATTCTTTCTCTTCATTATAGCGCAATACTTCTTATAAATTGTATCGTGCACGGCGGTCTCACACAAATTTTGACACGCTTACATATTAAGGGTAATATAATACTAATTTTACATATTTTTTATCTTATACAATGGAGATATACTTATGACATTACATAAAAATGTGAAGTTGCGTTTACTCATGTTGTTTATTCAAAATGCCTCTGTGAATGCCGTGTTTCCATTTATGGCATTATTACTGACCCACTATTTAGGCGGTAAAAAAGCCGGACTCATGCTGATTATCGGGATTTTATTAAAATTTAGCGGTTCGATTATCGGTGGTTATTTGAGCGACCATTTACCACTCAAGAAGAACGTCATCGCTTGTTTGACGTTAATGAGCGCACTCCTTTTCTTAGGTATGGGCGCCGTATTAGCGCAGTTGAAAGGATCACAGTCATTTCAATTATTATTTGTGGTTTTCTTGGCCTGTTATCTTCTCAATGAGCTGTTGACTGCCTTAGCCAAGCCGATGTACAACGCATTAGCTTTAGATAGTATTGACGAGACACACCGACAACGCTATGCTCGCTTCAAATATTGGATTTCGAACACTTCTACTGCGCTCGGGATGCTGATGGGGGGATTATTTTACAGCTCGTTCAAAGTGAGTTTATTTGTGCTCATTTATATTTGTTTAACTGTGAATGTGTTGATTCTCTATTTTGGTGTACAAGAGGAACGACGCACAATTAGCCATCCATCAGCACGTCGCTTCGTGGCAATGTTTCAACGTTATCAAGTGGCATATCAGAATCGCCCCTTCGTCTTATTGCTCATCAGTAGTATGCTCATATTAAGTGCGGAAATGTCGCTCTCATCCTATGTTGCAGTGCGTTTAGAACATCAATTCAAAACGATTCAGTGGTTTGACTTTCCGATTGATGGCGTCCGTATGTTTTCAATTCTATTATTAATCAATACGTTAACGATTATTAGTTTAAGCTTTGCGATTTTACATTATTTCAAACGTTTCAAAGTCGCGACCATTTTAAATATTGGCTTCCTCTTTTTCGCGGGAGGCTATACGGTCGTCATGAGTAATAATCACGCACTCGTCCTCGTTCTCTTTATGTTGATGGCCACGATTGGTGAAATTTTGTTCACGCCGACTGTAGAAGCAGAAAAAATACGTTTTATCCCTGCTGACACACGCGGTGCCCATTCTGCATTGGACAGTTGGGTGCCGATTGGTGCAGAACTGATATCACGGCTATTTTTAATTATTGGTACCTTACTCACGCCGCTGATGATGTCTGGTTTAGTTTTAGCTACAGTCGTTACAGGTTTTCTGTTATTACTGTCAACTGTTAAACGTTACGAGGCAGTTTAAAAAGCATATTTAAAAGGATTGGGACATTAAGTTTCCTCAGCTCCTTTACTATATTTTGTTGTGTATACCAAGGGAGGGGGCTTGAAAAAATAAAGCCTCAAGCCATACATAGATTGCATATTCATTAATGACTTTAAAACAGTCGGAAAATGAGCGTGAATGGGATAAAAATTGATGCTATTGTTTTCTTGATTTCATAAACTTGCCTTCAGTTCTGTGTATTTGATATAAGATTGCCCAGAAGGCTGAGACTCCTGAGGGATAGTGTGGTATAATAGTGTGCTTCTCTTGTGTTTGAAAGTGGCTCATATTGATTGCTGTAGTGATTGAGGTGACGATGATTGGATGCACTGCGAAATCAATAAACGGTGTTCCAAAAGCAGGATTTTCGACAGAACTCCCGCGATTTCAACAAAATTTGGAAATCAATTTTGCTCATCGCTCGGTTCTGCTCAAATCCTAAGCGCTTTTGTCACAACCTCCCCTCAGCCCCTAGGAACGCGAAGCCATGAAGGCAATCTAAAGCCACAAATCATAGGGAGGGCAAGTTTAACAAAAATATTGCATCAATAGCATCAAAAATTTTTATGTCCCATCCCCCTTGTGTTATAAAAGCATGATTATTTTAAATCTCAATTACATCCCTTTTCGTTTGATTTGTCGACTGATAAATACGACTATTAGTAAGCCATGTACAATACTCAAACCTTTAAAAATAAATGAACTAAATGAAATGAAAAAGGCTGTTAATACAATTTCTAGTATCAAAATCAATAGAATCACTGCGAGCAAGATTTGCTGTGATTTTGGCATCGTGCGCTGACGTTCATTCATCCAATCTCCCTTTATCAACTGACGTGTCTACATATCGTACGTTATCATTACGTGTTGTGACTTGCAATTATTTCCACTGTATTTCTTGTTGGTACCATGTGATGACTTGATCAATTCGCGCAATCAATGTCGCCTCATCTTCTCCTTCAATTACAACTGACATGATATGATCCACACTCAGTTGCGCTGCTCCAAACGGTTGACCTGGTGTTGCTTTAAGAGATTGAAAAAGGACCCAATCTTCATCTAACGGTTGTTGTATTCCTTGAAATGTCGCATTTTGAGGTGGCAACAAAATAAATCCGCCATACCGCTGAATTTGGATGTGTGCCTCTACCTCTTCTACGCGCCCTGTTTGTAAGTAAAGACTCATTTGATTGAGCTGCATCCCAATAGCATGTTCTAGCGTACGACCAATTTCACCGCCTCCTGTACGACTCGCAATTTCACAAAAATAGATGTCGTTCGTCGGTGTCACGAAAAATTCGGCATGAAATGATCCGTTCGGCAAGGTCGGTAATGCTGCAACGACTTGCTTCACTTGCTGTTGTAGCGCTTGACTGAGTGGATTGTCTGCCTTCAACATATAACTCGCTAGTGGTTGATGGTCTTTAAAGGCTAAACATCCATTGTAATAGTGCGACACATAGGCACACTTCACTTCTCCATTGTGCACAAGTCCATCGACATGATACATCTCCCCATCAATAAACTGTTCAATTTCATATTTTCCTAAGTCGGGATGTGTCTGTAAAAACGTGTCAATATCCTGTTGCGTGCGTGCAATCACAACATCCGACGAACCTGACCCATCAATCGGTTTGAGTACGACAGGGTAGCCGTATTTTTCTACAAATCGTTGTATATTCGCGCCGTCTATCGCTTTGTCAAAGTGTGGTGTGTTCACTGATGTGCTTTGCAACAACTGTTTCATCAACACTTTATCGCGATACGCTTCTGCACTTATTAACGACTGGCCCTCTAAATTCAACAACGCTCTAATTTTGGCCGCTCTTATCACATCAAATTCCGAAATCGCTAGCACATGGGTCACGTCATATTGTTGACTTAATTCGAGCGCACGCATTTCAATGTCAGGATTTACCATATAATGTTCAAATGCTTCAATACGTAAATAATCCTTGTCCGCATAACTGTCTTTTTTCTCAGCTGGACAAAATAAAATCATTTGCTCTGCTGTATCCGGAAACCATTCATCATACGGTGTTTTAACATGGTCCGTACTTGATAACATCAGTATTGTCATGCCACAACCACCTCAATCACTTCATGAATCCAATCAATTTTTTGTTGCACCGCTTCAGTCGACTCAGCTTCAAAAACGATATTGAGCACAAAACAACTCGAAAAGTGTTCAGGAGGCAAAACCACCGAATCTCCGTAATTTTTTAAAGGCACGACATGGTGTATCCCTGGAATTTCAGCCAATCGCTCGACACCTTTAATCCCTTTAAACGTTCCAGCTTGCTCTGCCATGATGCTATAAAAACACATTTTCTTTGACGTTTGATCAAAAGTAGGCCAATTTTCAGTCACATCTTTTCCGACTGCAACATCTAATATTTTTTCAATGAATGAACGGCCAGATGCACCTGGAATTAAATGTGACGTAATAAAGCCACCCCCTGGTCTTGCCGCTGCTTCTATCACTTTAAAACCGTCTTTCGTCACTCTACCTTCCAGATGAAAAGCACAATGATTAATGCCTAAACTTTGAATCGCTTGCGTCGCTTTCGTCTTAATTTCTTGTTGTAAGGCTGCATGTTTATCAGACGGAAAAATCGCCATGTACTCCAGTGAATATTCAGGTGTGACCGCTTTGTCCGTAATCCCTGCAATGCGTACTTCTCCATTTTGCACGACACCTTCAACCGACACTTCTTCACCGACAAGATACCCTTCATAAATGTAATCATTCGGATAATAGCGATACACTTTGTCACGTTCTGGTGATGTCGCATGACGTAATGTTTCGTACACATAATCGATACATTCTTCACTTTCAATTTTAAAAATACCTTTACTTCCAGAAGCGCCCACCGGTTTCAATATTCCAGGCGTTCCAATACGTGCAACAGCATGACGTAAATCTGCTTCACTGCGCACATTTTCAAAATCTGGGGAAATGTTAGGCACTTGATCAAACGCCACACGCATTAAATATTTGTTGCGGGCATTTTTAACGTGCGACATCGGAATACCGGGTAATTGCAGACGGTCATTTAATTGTGCAACGAGCTCTACATCTTTATCAGACCACGTCAATATCCCACTTAAAGGGTGCTGTTGATGATACGCGAGCGCCGCTTCAACGACTGCTGTTTCGTCATACGTATCGATTTCAATCACTTCATCTAGACCACTGTCAATCAGTTGTGGATCATGGTCTGTCATCAATACGACACGATAGCCTTGTCTTTTTGCCTTAATGACCGGTGCGACTCGCTCGACTTTATGACTTCTCAAATTAATAAATAGTAATGTTTTCACGCACTTCACGCTCCTATGTTAAACCTCTATAAATTGCTGTTGATACCATTTGCGATCATATGCCGTCATATCAAGTTGACTCTGATGTTCACGACAATAATCAAACCACGCTTGATAAAGTGAACCGACAATTTCTTTATAATAAAGCGCTTTCATCAAGTCTGTTTCAGAATACACCACGCCAGACGTTTTCATCAACCGTAAATCGTAATAGGCGTTTAACGTATACGGCGGACATTGAATCACCCCCGGACAACGTATCGCATGTTTCACATTTGCAAATACATGCCCTTTATGATGTTGATTGCTCCATTCGGTAATATCACTCATCACTGGCGGAAAATAGTAATGTCGCTGAATACGATGGCGCTCATTCAAAAAATTTCCCGGCGTATAATGCCAACTATTGTATTCCATTCGTTTACTAATTGCCGTCAAAATACCTGCCAACATCTGACTTTGAGCGCGAAAAGCTTGTTTCATCGCTTCACTCGGTATCGCACAGCAAAAATACATTTGTTGTTTCCATTCAAAAATTGTTTCTAACTGATCGTGTTTTAATGCATCATGATACATCCAGGGCTGTCTAAACCCTCGCGTCATACCGACATCTGAATCCGTCGCCCGTATCGCATAACCTACCATTTTTTCGAGCAAAGTTTGGATCGTGGTCATATCCGGATGTTGCATTAAATCGTTTAAAAATGCATCGTAATACGTCTGTTCTGGTGCCATTCCTAATATTTGTACCAATTCATGCTCCATCGCTTCATCACGATACAATTCCACTTCTTGTTGATTTAAAAACTGTTCTTTTTTATGCAAATTGAGCCCATTGATTTTTCGATAAATGACATAGTTTTCGGCAACTTTTTCACGCAATTGACAAATCAATCGTGCTTTCGCTAAAAGAGATTTAGGCACAGGTTTGGACGGCGTATCAGTCATTTCTTGATAAACCGCTAACTTTTCTTCTAAATAGCGAGATAAATAATGCAGTGAAAAATGAACACCGTTGACCTCTTCTCCTCTAGCAGGCGGACCAGATTGCAACAATGTGTAGAGGTTAAAAATAAAAATGCGTTCATCTTTCGTCCACGTATCCTTATTTTTCTCAGCCAACTCATCCAATAAAAAGTGTGTTGTATCCCCTTCTAAACTTTTCAATAAATTGTTGTAATGATAAAACGTCGTATACGTATGGCTGTTATAATACAGGAGCACCGGTGCCATAAAGTCGACTTTTTCTTTAATCGCATCGATCACTTCTATAACGTCTTGCGGTTCGAGGTGTCGAAAAAATGGAACAACTTCTGTTTGATAGCGAAACATTTCCTCCGTATGCAAACGCGTCGTCAATTGTTCAACTTCAGTCATTACTTCTGTCGTCAATGTGAAATAACCCCAAATTTGCGTGTAGTCATCGTTAAAACTCGATCCAAGGTGGAGACGACCATAGGCTGACATTCCAAAACTGATGACTTGCTCTAATTCGGACGGTTTTTCATCGGTAAACAGACAAGTGGCATGCGCCAAACGTTGATAAATCCCCCATTGTTCAAAATTCATACTTTGTCGCGCAATCTCAAGCGGAATCTTTCCATCCAATGTCAGCATTGTATCAACCATTTCAATCGGTTGCTTGAGTTGTATTACTTTGGCATGTACCGCTTCCAACAATTGTTCAAAACCTTTTTGCTTCATTACAATTCCTTCTCTCTGTCTAATATGATAGGTAACGAAAAAGGCTGCTGCCCAACTGTGATCGCTGACGTGGGACAATTGTCAACTGCATCATCTAAATTTCCTAAGTCACATTCAGGTATTTGCGCTGTGCCACTATTACAATCTAAGCACATGTACGCTATCCCTTGCGCATCATACCGAAACAATCGGGGCGCCGCAGCACCACAAGCTGAACAAGAAATACACACTTCTCTGTCTACATACGCATAATAGCTCATCAACTTCCCCCCTTACTGTTCTCGAATAAAATTCATTATCGTAGCATTTTTGATACATTTAAAATTAATATTTTACTTTTTTATTATAATAAATTTATGCTTAAACCTCAATTTAAATCTCATTTTTCACTTTTAGAAAATTTAAACACAAAAAAAAGGCCGGGACCACACTGATCCCAACCTCTTCCTACTATTTTATTTCAATTTTGATATCGTACATCTATCCAATGTTTATTTTACAATGAGCACAGGAATATTCACACGTTTTGCAATTTTATGTGTCACGTGACCGAGTACATGCTTAATGTCCATTTCAGAACGCTTATTACTCATCACGACGACATCATAGTTTTCATTTGCAACTTCATTGACGATTTCTTTTGTCGGTGATCCTGTCGCAAATTTCACTTTGTAAGATAAGCCAACATCTTCAATCGTTTTCAAGAATGGCTTCATTTCTTTTTTCTTTTCTTCTACCACTTCTTCAAAATGTTTGCCTTGATAGCGGACGTAATTCGCTAATTCTGTCTCTGAAATGACGTTAAAAACGACAATTTCGTATGGTGCATCATTGCCTGTTAGTTTTTTTAATTGTTCAGGGACATTTTTAAAGCTGTTGCCAAAATCATATGGAACGAGAATATTGCTAAACATATCTAATCCCTCCTCATTTTTGGTGTCTCCTTTATTTTGATGTCGACATGACTATATCGGAGACGGCTTTCTTATCATCTTTATTTTAGCACTATGATAGCGCTTTCTCAAGGTGGCCCACTTTTATCATGGGGCGCATGCATAAAATTATTTTTCACACAAACACACATTTCAACTTCTAGAAAGTGCACCCCTCTGTAGCACAAAAAATGATACTGCAGTAAAAAAAGACACTTCAAAAAAAATGAAGTGTCTAAAAAATTTATGATGAAAATTCTATAATATCTAGCGTTTCAGTAATGTCAACATCATTTAAATCATGCCCTACCACGACTAAATAAGGTGACATTTCAATCGGACACGGTTTCAACTCTAAATGTCCAGGCGTATATTGTACGACATAGGGTGTTTCACAACCTTTAAAATAGACAAAGCCCTTCACTCTAAAGACATCTTTTAACCCTTTTAATCCTTCAATTAACGCACTTTGTTGGATAGGTGATTGAAATTCATACAACATATGTGACAAATGCCCATGATGGTGGACGGATGAACGTTCACCAATGTGATATTCCGACACATGTTGAATCTCTTGTAATGTAATTTCGCCGTAACGTGTAAGGATGTACGGTGTATCAGGATAGTGTTGTTGTATAGTTTGGACGACTGCTAACAACTGGTCACTTTCTAACAAATCAATTTTATTAATAATCAAATGACTACAGTAACGAATTTGTTCATCCATTAACGTTTGAATCGGTTCAGGTAAAGTGTCTCGACTTTCATAGGCTGCCGCATCGACAATGCCTAACATACTCAAGTCTTGAATGAATGGCGCAAGCACAGGTGTCATGCATGCATCAAACACTTCAACTGGATGTGCGGCCCCACTACATTCGATAAAGACAATGTCGGGTTGATGTGTTAAATACAATTCATGGAGTTGTTGTGAGACATTCGCCTTCAAATCACAACAAATACAGCCATTCGTCAACACTTCCATTTTCACATCTTCGGTCACGAGCTGTGCATCGACATTTTTAGCCCCAAAGTCATTCATCATCACAGCTGGTTTTAACTCTTGATCAATCGCATCTTGTATTAAAAAGTTCAGTGTAGACGTTTTACCGCCACCTAAGAAGCCTGCTAATATGACGATATCCATCTAATCTCCCCCATCTTTCATCCAATCACGAAATAACCGGCTTCCCGTTGTGGTATGTTGGCCTTGATATTTCCCTTGATATTTTGTTTCTGGTACCGTTTTTGTTTCAGCTAATACGATTTGGCAAATACGTTGGCCTTGTTCAATCTCTAACGGAAAGTCGTTGGCATTGTACAGTTCCAATGTGATTTTACCTTCAAATCCCGGATCGACCCAGCCTGCATTTTGTATGAAAAGTCCTGCTCGACCGACTGAACTCCGCCCTTCGATAAACCCAGTTAATTGTTGGGGTAATGTGATATATTCTTCTGTCGTAGCTAAAATAAAAGCGTGTGCAGGTATCACCACTCGAGGTTGTTCAATCGTCTCATAAGCAATCGGATCACTCATCCGTTGTATCCCTGTTTCGGGTGGTATCGGTTTTAAAAAGTGCGATCCTAATGTTAAATCAACAGATGCTGGTTCAATATGTGCTTCTACTAATGGTTCAATATTCAATAATTGACGTTCGAGATACGCCTTAATATCACTATCTGACAAAATCATACGATGCACCTCAGTTTCTTAAATATCAATCGTAACTTTTACGAAGTGTGATGCTTTCATAATTTATCATGTCCAGAAGATTCAGACAAGATTTTTTTGAATATTTTTCATTTTATTTTCGAGTAATGTTATCAAAATACAATAAATAAGCAATGTTATATAATAGTGAAACTTTTTTGACAACGTAACCAGATGAGATGTTCATACCCGTTGCGCACATTTCATAAACGCGCGATGAAGCAATACGAAAAAGCCTGCTCGAGTGTCATCGTTATACATTCGAACAAGCTTTCTCTCTATTTACATACCTAATTGGATTAATCTGTTGTCAAAGCCACTTTAGAATAAGAAATAACGTTGGGTCATTGGTAATTCTGTTGCTGCTTCACTCGTTATTTTTTTCCCATCCACGAAAACTTCATATGTTTCAGGATCAACGTCAAGTTTTGGTAAAGCACTATTATTTTTCATATCTTTTTTAGTTAATTGACGAATATGACGTACAGGTCTCACGTCACGTTTTAAGTCTAATGTACGACGAATACCGTTCATATAAGCCGCTTGTGATACGAAAGTGATGGCCGTACTTTGTAAGTTGCCACCATATTGCCCATACATATGACGATATTTAATGGGTTCAGATGTTGGAATCGAACCGTTCGCATCACCATTCGCCGCAACGTTAATCATGCCGCCTTTAACAACCATGTCCGGTTTCACACCAAAGAAACGTGGGTCCCAAATGACAAGGTCCGCTAATTTACCGGCATCAACAGAACCGACATATTCTGAAATACCGTGTGTAATAGCAGGATTAATCGTATATTTCGCAATATAACGACGGATGCGATTGTTATCATCATATTCACTGTCACCTTCAAGCGGTCCGCGTTGTTGTTTCATACGATGTGCGACTTGCCATGCACGCGTAATGACTTCACCGACACGTCCCATCGCTTGAGAGTCAGAACTGATCATACTGAAGACACCCATATCTTGTAAAACGTCTTCTGCAGCAATCGTTTCTTTACGAATACGAGAATCTGCGAAAGCCACGTCTTCTGGAATCGATGCATTTAAATGGTGTGTAATCATGACCATATCTAAATGTTCATCAATCGTATTGTGTGTATACGGTAATGTTGGGTTCGTCGATGAGGGTAATACATTCGGATAACCTGCTGACTTAATTAAGTCAGGTGCGTGTCCACCACCAGCTCCTTCTGTATGGTACATATGGATAACTTTATCACCGATTGCTTTCATCGTATCTTCCATAAAGCCCGCTTCATTCAATGTATCCGCGTGCAGTGCGATTTGAATATCGTAGTCATCTGCCACTTCAAGTGCATGACGTAATGCTGAAGGTGTCGCACCCCAGTCTTCATGCACTTTCAAACCGATGACCCCTGCATGAATTTGTTCAACTAATGCAGTCGGGTTCACCGCTTGACCTTTACCTGTAAAACCAATGTTTAGTGGTAAATTTTCTGCCGCTTGAAGCATGCGGTGAATATACCAAGAACCTGGTGTCACCGTTGTCGCTTTTGAGCCTTCTGAAGCACCTGTTCCACCACCGATATGTGTTGTAATCCCACTTTCTAATGCCACTTCTGCTTGTTCAGGGTTAATAAAGTGTACGTGTGTATCAATACCGCCTGCAGTAACAATCATCCCTTCTGCTGCTATCACATCTGTCGAGGAACCAATAATAATATCGACACCGTCCATAATATCCGGGTTGCCGGCTTTCCCTAATTTCATGATGTAGCCGTTTTTTACACCGATATCACATTTAATGACTTTATCGTGGTCAATCACGACAGCATTTGAAATGACTAAGTCCGCCACGGCTTTGTTATCACGTGTCGCATTCGGGTTTTGTCCCATACCATCACGGATTGATTTACCACCACCGAAAGTAACCTCATCACCATATCTTGCGTAATCTTTTTCGACTTTCGCAAATAAATCCGTGTCAGCTAAACGTATAGAATCGCCAACTGTTGGGCCGTACAAACTTGCATACTGTGATTCCGTCATTTTAAAACTCATTTGACTTCACTTCCCTCTACCATATTAGGCGCTGTAATACGAGATTGATCAAGTGGCCCATCGACTAAGCCGTGAAAACCATATACATGTTGTTTCCCTGCATAACGCACAAGACGTATTTCTTTTTCGTCACCTGGTTCGAATCTTACAGCTGCACCCGCTGGAATGTCTAAATGTTTTCCATACGCTTGTTCACGATCAAACGACAGTGCGGGATTCGCTTCAAAAAAATGATAATGTGAACCGACTTGAACAGGTCGATCCCCTGTATTTTTAACCAGTAATTTTGTATTTTCGCGTCCTTCATTAATCATAATTTCGGTTGAATTCACAATAATTTCTCCAGGTTGCATCATTGTCCCCTCCTACACAATTGGATGATGAATCGTAATTAATTTTGTACCATCTGGGAAAGTGGCTTCGATTTCGATATCTGTCACCATCGCTTCGACACCTTCCATAACATCATCTTTTGATAAAATTTCACGCCCGTAACTCATTAACTCAGCAACTGTTTTACCGTCACGCGCACCTTCTAATATTTCATAACTAATTAATGCGACTGCTTCAGGGTGATTTAATTTCAAGCCACGCGCTTTACGTCGTCGGGCTAAATCCGCAGCAACAACAATCATCAGTTTGTCTTGTTCTCGTTGTGTAAAGTGCATCCCATTCACTCCTTATTCTCATAATTAAATTGGCTTAGACCTTTATTATAATCCTACCTATCCGTACTTTCAAATCATAATATTATACGGTAATAATAAAATCGATCCCAGAAGCAGTTTAAAACTCAACTCCAAAAGTGCTATACTCTTATTAATATTATGACGATATAGTTGTTAATTGAAATGTTCAAATGTTAAAATATGAACAGAGAATTGTGTTTTAGTAACAGAGAAAGAAGTGAACTTTAATGTCAAAATGGATACATACTTTTTTCAAAAACATTTCTCAAGTCGTCCTACTCGAAAATACATGGACAGGTTTACTCATTTTAATCGCGCTATGGATTGGCAATTGGAAAATCGGACTCGCCGCGATGATTGGGAGTGTCATTAGCCTCTTAACCGCACGATTTTTCAATTATACCGACGAAGAGATTCATTCCGGTCTCGCAGGCTTCAATCCTGTACTGATTGCGATTGACTTAACTTTATTTCTACTCTGGTCTTGGCAAAGCATACTCGTCATTTTAATCAGTATTGTATTAGCGATGCCTATTGCACAAGCCATCAAAAACTTTTTAAAACCATTCCGTCTACCCGAACTCACTACACCTTTTGTCATTATCACATGGGTCGTTCTCTTGATGTCACAACAGTTCAAATTTGTTAAAACGAACGTCGATGTCTTACCGTTAACTGCAGATGTGCATGTCAATTTAAATTCAACTTTCCATCCGATACATGCCTTTTTTAGTGACGTGAGCCAAATCTTTTTAATCGAACATACAATCAGCGGTATTCTAATGGTGATCGCCTGTTTTATCGCTTCAAGACGCGCGGGCATTTATCTTTTAATTGCCAACTTCTTAGGTTTATTATTGGAATTTTTCTTTGGCGCAGATATTGGCACACTGAATGAGGGTCTCTTCGGCTTTAACTTGATGCTATCTATCATCGCAATTGGCGTGACATTCCGTTCTGCCAATCATCTCAAAGCAGCGATCGCCTTTATTTTAACGGTAGTTATGACGCCTATGATGTATGCAGCAACCGCAACATTTTTAGAACCGATCGGCATCCCATCACTGACATTTCCATTTATTATCACAACATGGACCTTACTTTTAGCCGGACAATCAACAGCCCATCCAGACATTGCCAAATAAAATAATAAAAAAGTGCACCTACCGCCTTGATGCGAGCGATGCGTGCACTTTATTGATCATATTCAACTTATTCTACGTTTGCTAGTGAAACCATTCCCTATTGAAAGTAACACACAAGTGGCGAGTCAAGTATGTGCTATCCACCATCATCCATCATGCTTTACGTCTTCAAAATACGCCTCATCCAAATGATTAATATCCAAATGCTCAATCTGTAATGTTGTATGTGCCAATCCATACTTTTCTTTCAACAACCGTTCCAATCGATTAATCGTACGGTACGCGTCTTCACTATTTCTACTATCCAACACGACATGCGCACTGAGCGAATAATGGTCCGTCGTAATTGACCACAAATGAAACTCATGGACGTCCAACACTTGGTCTACTGATTTCATCGTCTCCATAATCTCATCAGTCTCCAAATGTTCAGGTACGGATTCCATCAAAATCAACCATGCATTGCGCATAATTTTATAACCGCCGCGCAAAATGACTAAGGCAATGACCATACTTAAAATCGGGTCAATCAACTGAATCCCCGTTAAATAAATCAAACCGACCGCGACGATAACACCAACAGAATTCAATAAGTCCCCAATGAAATGCCATAATGCACTTTGAATATTAATATTGTTTTCACTCTTCAATGAGCGCATTAAAATGACGGTTAAAATAATATTCACAATCAACCCAATCGTCGCAATGACAAGCATTAAACCACTTTCGACGGGTTGTGGAAAAATAATACGCATGATCGCTTCATAAAAAATCCATGCAGAAATCACTGCAAGCGCAAGCCCATTTAAAAACGCTGCGAGAATTTCAAACCTTAAAAATCCAAATGTATAACGTGCGGTTGGTCGGCGGCTCGCAAAATAAACCGCGACCATCGATAAACCTAACGCAATGACGTCACTCAACATGTGAAATGAATCTGATAACAGCGCGAGTGAGTTAGAAACAAGTCCCCCTACAAACTCAACAACTGTAAAAAAGAGTGTGATAATGAGTGAAAGCCATAATGTCGTTTTCGAATGTGCTTGGGTTTTACGATGCTCAACATGATGAAAATATGTTCTTCTAGCCATAAATATACTCCTTTGATAATTTTTCTCAGTTCCTATAAACGACGCGAGGTGAATACGACCACTGCCGCATTCACCTCATGAGTTCTACTTGCTATATGTTATGAAATCGTCATTCACTAAACTTTCGTCTGCTTGATATTGTCGATAAGTTAAACATGCCACCCCAGAGAGCACTGCCACAGCCACGCCTCCGAAAATGTACGCTGAAACTTTATAAAACTGAGTCATTTTATTAAGCCTCCATGTTGAATTTTATTTTATCATACCCTGCCACATATTGCTTATAAACATGCTTTATCTATCTGCTAAAGAACATTTACAATATGTTATAAAAATTTAAAAATAAAAAACAATTTTTTGAATTAATCGTTTTGACAATTTTTTAAAATTATTGTATCCTATCACTGAATTGATGAAAACCCTTACAAAACACTAGGGTATCACTTTTAAAAGTAAAGGAGGGATACGCATGTCAGCGATTTCAGCCAAAATTTTCAGCTTTTTGCCAAGACTCATTATTAATATTTTTGTATAACCGTTACAAATTCAACTCACTAAACAAAGAGGTGGAAAAATGAAAGATCAAAAACAACTTTTTAGTATTCGTAAATTTAAAAGCGGTGTCTCATCAGTCGTTATCGCATCTTTGTTTTTCACAATCTTATCAAGCACACCCGCTTTAGCCGATTCAGAAACGATGCACCCTTCTTCTACAAAAGCACAACAAGCAGCACCATCTTTAGCAAGTAATAGATCATATGACGCATTACACTCCAAAACAACAAGCAATGTACAAACGCTCAATTCTGAAAATAAAATGACATCCCACTTACAAAATCAAAACATCCACACTGAACAAGTCAAAACAGAAGCCGATCAAAAAGCAAAACATGGCTTTTACAAAAATAGAGACCCGATTGTTTTAGTCCATGGGTTTAATGGCTTTACAGATAATTTACTCCCCTCGGTCTATCCACATTATTGGGGTGGAGAAAAGTTGAATATTAGGCAAGATTTAGAAGAAAATGGTTACAACACATATGAAGCCAGTGTGAGTGCATTTGGTAGTAACCATGACCGCGCTGTTGAACTTTATTACTATATCAAAGGGGGGACTGTCGATTATGGTGCAGCTCATGCAGCGAAATATGGACACTCCCGTTATGGCAAAACATATGAAGGCATCGACAAAGATTGGAAACCTGGTAAAAAAATCCACTTAGTCGGCCATAGTATGGGTGGACAAACCATCCGTCAACTTGAAGAATATTTGCGTAATGGAGACCCTGAAGAAATTGCTTACCAAAAAACGCATGGGGGTGAAATTTCTCCAGTCTTCAAAGGCGGTCATGATGGGATGATTTCATCTATCACAACATTAGGTACACCACACAACGGTTCACATGCGGCCGACGAACTCGGTAACGAAGCCATTGTACGCCAAGTCGTATTTGATGCCGCACAATATCTTGCTAAAAATAAAGGTCGCGTAGATTTTGGATTAAAACAATGGGGTCTTGAGCGTAAAGAAGGCGAATCACTCGATGCTTATTTTGAGCGCATTTTGAATAACGATCAGTTATGGCGTACAGAGGATCAAGGTTTCTATGACCTCACACTCGAAGGTTCAGCAAAATTGAACAAAAAGACATCATTGAACCCCAATATTGTCTACAAAACGTACACAGGCGAAGCGACACACCCGTCACTTTCAGGCAAGCAAAAAGCGGACTACGACATGTTCTTCTTATTAACATTGACAGCGAATGTGATCGGTAAAACTGCTGAAAAAGATTGGCGCGTCAATGATGGTGTCGTCTCTGTTGTTTCTTCTCAACATCCGTACAACCAAGACTGGGTGGACGCGTCAGATGAAATACAAAAAGGGGTTTGGCAAGTCATGCCTGTACAAGAAGGTTGGGACCATTTAGACTTTATCGGCCTAGATAAAAATGACACATCGCGCTCACAAGATGAATTAAAAGATTTTTGGCATGGTATTGCTGAAGATCTCGTTAAGTCAGAAGAAACAACAATATAAGGAGGTGGTGTAGATGGCAGGTACACCTTTAGAACTTTTACTTTCAATTTTTAAGTTATTAAGAAATATTTTCAAATTTTGATCAGTCAAATACCTATGCATGGATTGAGGCTGGGGATATTCCATCATGTCCTAGCCCCTCTCCCTTGTTTTGCTTCAAAAAATTTTAGGCTTCATATCGAACATCAAAATTAACGCCTCATTTCCCTTCAAATTCACATCTCAGTGCATTTAAAGCAAAAAAATAAAAAATCAATTTTTGAATTAATCGTTTTGACAATTTTTTAAAATTATTGTATCCTTTCACTAAATTAATGAAAGCCTTTGCAAATTATATTTCTTGGTTTTCAAAATAAAGGGGGAAAACTAATGTCTGCTATTTTAGCTAAAATATTCGGTTTCTTACCACGTCTACTGATTAACATTTTTGTTTGATCAATATCCATTTAATTTAATAAACAAAGAGGTGGAAAAATGAAAGATCAAAAACAACTTTTTAGTATTCGTAAATTTAAAAGCGGTGCCTCATCAGTCGTTATCGCATCTTTATTTTTCATAGGTTTATCTCACGCACCTGCTTTAGCTGATACAGAATCAACGACCGCTTCATCAGAACAAAAGTCGACTGAACAAGCGACCAATCAAGAAGCGCCCGTGACCAAAGATGCTACGCAAGCAAAAGCGACTGCTGAAACAAATCGCACGCAAGAAGATACACCCGCTTCTCCTCAAGCTACAGAAGCAGCGACACCAACACCCGAGAAAACAACAAAAGACACATCCGTACCGTCAGCTTCAGTAACACCTTCTGATGCACCATCAACTGAAACAAAAGACTTACATAACAACAAATTGCAAGATGACACGGTTTCTGAAACAGATCAAGCACCATCATCCAAATCAGTAGCAGAAGCACCTAATGAAACTGCTGATTTGAAAGAAGCTTCGGAACAATCACCATCAAAAGCAGACACAATTGCTGATTCCGATGCACAAGCGGATAATGACGCACAAAAAGACGCGCTAAATACAGTTCAAAATAGTGAAAACAGTGCACAACAAACAGAAGAGACTGTATCTAGAAACGAATCCACTCAGTCACAGAAGCAACAGTTAACATCTGGCGAAAATCATGTACCTACCACAATGGATTTATCTGCTGACGAAACATATCAACGTCACAAATTGACAGAACAATCTGACAATAACACAAAAACATTCAACGCACAAGTCGCGCCTCAAACAGTGACAACGAAAAGCGTGGACAAAAATGCGCTCGTGAATACAAAAGCACCAAAACCTACAAAAGATGATGTGAAAACATTAACGACAGCCAATGTAGCGACGACACAACCACAAAATCAACAACGTCAAGCTGAGCAAGTGAAGTCACAAGCAGATAAAAAAGCGAAACAAGGCTTCTATAAAAATGGCGATCCTATCATTTTAGTACACGGTTTTAATGGCTTTACAGACAATTTAAATCCTTCTGTCTTATCTCACTATTGGGGCGGAGAGAAACTGAACATTAGACAAGACTTGGAAGAAAACGGTTATAACACATATGAAGCAAGCATTAGTGCATTCGGTAGTAACTATGACCGTGCAGTAGAACTTTATTACTACATTAAAGGCGGTACTGTGGATTACGGTGCAGCACACGCCGCAAAATACGGCCATTCACGTTATGGTAAAACATATGAAGGTGTTTACAAAGATTGGAAGCCAGGTCAAAAAGTTCATCTCGTCGGTCACAGCATGGGTGGACAAACGATTCGCCAATTAGAAGAACTGTTACGCAATGGAAATCCTGAAGAAATTGCCTACCAAAAAGAACACGGTGGCGACATTTCTCCACTGTTCACTGGTAATAACGACAACATGGTGTCTTCTATTACAACACTCGGCACACCACATAATGGGACACACGCGTCAGATCAACTCGGTAATGAGCCGATTGTACGTCAAGTCGTTTTCGATGTCGCACAAGTCCTTGCTAAAAATAAAGCACGCGTGGACTTTGGCTTAAATCAATGGGGTCTACAGCGTAAAGAAGGCGAGTCATTGGATGATTACTTTGATCGCGTTGCAAATAATGACCAATTGTGGCGCACAGAAGATAACGGATTCTATGATTTAACACGTGAAGGCGCATCAAAATTGAACAAAAAGACTTCACTCAATCCAAATATCGTCTATAAAACATATACAGGTGAAGCCACACATCCATCACTATCAGGTAAACAAAAAGCTGATTACAACCTGTTTTTCCCATTCGCTCTCACAGCTAATGTCATCGGTAAAGCTGCTGAAAAAGAATGGCGTGAAAATGATGGTCTCGTGTCAGTCGTTTCATCACAACATCCATATAACCAAGCATGGGTCGATGCTACAGATGAAGTGAAAAAAGGTGTATGGCAAGTGATGCCTGTACAACACGGTTGGGACCATGTCGACTTTGTGGGTCAAGATACAAACGATACCGCACATTCACAAGACGAACTGAAAGACTTCTGGCACAAACTCGCGGAAGACTTAGTCAAATCAGAGGCTCAAACAGCATAAGGAGGTTGAGAACAATGGCAGGAACACCATTAGAACTCTTATTATCCATTTTCAACGTCATTAAAACGATTTTCAAATTTTAATCAAATATGACGTATACAGCATTTTTAATAGTAGATTCAATTCAATGATTAGCCTTTCTAAAATGCTCATGAACATGTAACCATTGAAGATAGACTAGAAACACAAATCGCATACCCATTCATCATAAATGAGGTAGATGGGACACAAAAAAATTTTTGATGCTATTGATACGGTATTTTGTTTAACTTGCCCTCTGTATGATTTGTAGCTTTTGATTGCCTTCATGGCTTCTTCCTAGGGGCTGGTCCTTCAACTCAATTTGGCTTGATTGAAATGAACACTTGATTGATGCCGAATTGGATTCTGGGAGCAGTACAGAAATCCACCAACGCTTCCACCTCTGCTACTGTAAAATCAAGCGTTGGTTAGTTGAAACGAGGCGCCTAGGAACGCGAAGCCCCACTCTTACTCTCTTTTGCTTTCTCCCCCATCACACGACGATGATGCTGAAATCTATACATTCGAAAGTAGCAATATGACTGCAAAAACGCCCCCGAGACTCCCGAGGGATCAGACGTAGCCGAAAATCCAATTTGGCTTCCTTCAAGTGTATACTTGAATCTAGCCAAATTTAGTTGAGGCAAGTCCCCTGGGAACGCGAGGGGGCGTTCAGCAGTCTATATTGATTTTTATTTGCAATGTCTTTCGTAACGAACATTTCAGCATCATCAAAATGCGGGATTACTTAATAATATCAATCAACTCTTTCTTCGCTGCGGCACGTGCGGGTATCCAACCAAACACAATCCCAATCAAAGTTGACACACCGACTGCTAAAATAATCGAACCTAAACTCACTGCACTTTGAATATATTCAGGTGTCACCACATCGACAAGTTTCGCAATCAAAATACCGATGATTAAACCGATAATCCCACCAATTAAACAAAGCACGACACTTTCGATTAAAAACTGAAACTCAATGTCTCTCGCTTTTGCCCCGAATGCACGGCGAATGGCAATCTCTTCGGTACGTTCTGCCACCGAAATATACATCACGTTCATCACACCGATACCTGCAATGAAAAGTGAAATCCCCGCCACCGCTGCGACAAAGTACGTAATGGAGTCAAAGATTTTACCGATACTCTTCATCAACGCTTCAGTATCTGCATATTCATAACTTCCTTGTGAAACTGCTGAACCGCGCTGATTCAATTGATCCGCAACTTTTGTCGCAATTTCTTTTTTGTCCGCATCTTCACCGACTTTTAACATCATTTGTGGATAGTCAGATTTTAAGTTAGGTAAGTCCGCTTCAACTGTCTTTGTCGGAATTTGCACAGCATTCGGAACCTGTGCCTTTTCTTTCACACCGACAACTTCAAAACCAATATCGTCAATATACAGTGTTTGACCAACTGCATCGCCTTTAAACAATGTTTCTGCCACTTCCGAAGACACCGTTGCAACACGTTGTTTCAATGCATTGTCTTCTTTACTAAAACCTTCCCCTTCGTCTGGTTCCGTGACAGTTTCACTTTTAACGACGGCCACATCCGCTTTCTTTTTCACGGTGCGCGCTTCAGCCGTTAAGCCAAGTGTATCATCTTCTTTAATACTCGCATCTTGTACCCCTTCGACTTGGCGTGCAATCTCAATATCCTCAGTCGTAAAAGGCGGTTCCTTCACTGTATCAAAGTTGTTCGGTAAAAAGCTGACCAAAGCACTATCTTTCGACGCACCTGCATCACTGAACTGTTCGTCGGCTGTCTTTTTAAAACCATTACCTAATGACATAATCGTAATAACGGCCGCAATCCCAATAATAATCCCTATCATCGTAAAAATATTACGGCGTTTATTTTTCATAATCGAACGTAATGAAACGTGGATAATATTAGCGATGTACGCCATGCGACAGCACCTCTTCTCTTTGAACTCGGCCATCCAAAATGTGAATGACACGATCCGCTTGTGCAGCGACTTTTGGATCATGCGTCACGACAATCATCGTTGTGCCTTGCTCTTGATTCAACTCCATAAACAACGCCATAATATCTTCAGACGTTTTCGAATCGAGTGCCCCAGTTGGCTCATCCGCAATAATAAATCGTGGACGGTTCACAATCGCTCTAGCAATCGCCACACGCTGCTGTTGCCCGCCTGATAATTTGTTGGGCACTAAATTTTCTTTATCATACAATCCGACACGGTGTAAAATATCCAACACACGTTGATTGCGTTCAGCTGGTCGCATTCCCGCATACAATAACGGCACACTGACATTTTCTAAAATCGTGTTGTTTTGTATGAGTTTAAAGTTTTGAAATACAAACCCTACTGTCCGGTTACGAATCGCTGCCAATTCATTATCTGACGTTTTTTGGTAATTCTCACCGTTAAACAAATAGTCGCCTTTATAACCGCGATCGATAAAACCTAAAATATTGATAAGTGTACTTTTACCTGATCCTGAAGGGCCCATAATTGCGACAAATTCACCTTGTTCAATCCGCAACTCGATATCTTTTAAAATGTGATTGGTTTCGTTCCCATTTTTAAAATGACGATTGATCCCCTTCAGTTCAATCATTTGGCCACCTCAACTTTCTCACCATCTTTAATTTTAGCGTCAGGATGGTTGATGATACGATCGCCTTTTTTAACACCTTTTTTCACGATTAATTCGCCATTCTTTTCGTCATACGTAATTTTTGTACGATGTGCTACACCAGATTGATCCACAACATACACATGATGATCTTTCGTTAGCACAGATTTTGGAATTTTGAGTGTCTCTAACGGAATCGTCGCCTCTATGGAATAACCGTTACGCGCATCAAGATCAAGTTCACCAATAGTAATTTTATATTTTGACGTTTCTTTATCGCTTTCACCTGTTGGATGTGATTGTACAGGATTATTCGTTGTTAATGAATCAGCGCCTTCACTCGCTTCACCTGCAACGGGTGCACTACCAGCAGCTTCTCCTTTAGCATCTTGTTGATAGCTCGTCGGAAGTTGTGAAATGTGCGTAATTTTCCCTTTACCTTTTTTGCCGGTACTTGTCACTTTAATATTGACCGTATCGCCGACTTTAATTTTCTCTAAATCAAATTCCGAAATCGTTGACTGAATTTCTAACTCATTCGCAATTAATTTCAAAATCGGTTCACCTTCACCGACCTGACCGTTATCAACGAAAGATACTGTTCCGTTAAATGTCGCATTCACACTGTTATACACTTGTCCGTCATAACGATTCAGTTGTTTCCAAGCCTGGTTAATCGCTTGTTGGTCTCCACTTTGTTGCGCGTCCGTCAATTGTTTGACTAACTTTTGGCGTTGCGTTGGGTCAATATCATAATTCAATAATGGCGTGCCTTGAGTGACGGTTTGTCCATCTTTCACTTGAACATTTAAAAAATTCCCCAGTTGTGCATTATTTAAATATGTTTTAATCGTTTCCGGAGAGACCTTCCCCGTCACACGTAGCGGTTTTTCAGTTTTTACAGTATATGTATCGTAAGCATCTTCATTTTTTTGGCCTCCGACATCACCAAATGTTTTCACTAAAAACGCTATTCCTACAAGTAAGATAATGCCAATCACTGATGACACAATCAAAGTTTTTTTCTTCAAAATAAAAATCCTCCTTAATGGCATAAGATACTTTGGTTGTATTATACCATTAAGAAGGATAAATTTTCTTTAATAAATCAATAAATTTTTATATATAGCAGACCGTTTACAATTCTCCAGCCAAGCTGAGGATCGTGTCTTCTAAAGCCGCTGAACCTAACGCAAGTAATATCGTTAATGCGATGGTTAACAAACCTAAAGCTAAAGATTCACGCAAAGACAAACGACTTGTCGCATAATAAACGATAAATGTCACATAGCCTTTGAATATCGTTTGTACATCAAAAGCAGCTAGGTACATATTCCCAGGTAGAAAAATATTCAGGCTTGTGATGTTATATGTAGGAAATGGTAAATGAAAGATCAGTTGAATACATACAAATACTAAAGCAACCGACGTCACAATAAGCGAATGACTGAACGAGGCAGATAATATCGTTTGGGCCGAAACATCGGAATGCAACAGTTTAGAAAACATCATAAATACAACAAATGTAAACAAAAAACTAATCAATACCCCCATCAAACTACTCATCGTATCAGCGAACCAATGAATTTGATGGAACTCTTCAATATCTTCTTTTGAATAACCAAAGCCTTCTAACAGTGTTGTATTATCCGTGTCAATTTTTAACAAAAACGCATGAATGAGTGTGACAACCATCATCAATACTGCTTTCACCTTCCAAGTGGGATGGTTGCGTAAGTCTTCAAAATGTTGGAATAGAGGTAGATTTGTCTTGACCAACTTTGTTTGCCTCCTCAAAAAGATTATCTTAATATTATCACATTGTTAGAGGCTTTTTTATATTTCAAGTAAAAATTCTAAAATATGACAAAAGCTTACACAAATATCGTGATTAAAGTATAAAATTATATTATTTAATGCTATACTATTTTTAATACTTTTATGGGAGGCAGATTTATGACATTTTCGAAACCGTTATATATAGAAGCTTTTAACAGAGATAGAACACACCCTCATTTATGGAAGAAAATTTTATTGTTTTTAGTTTTAATTATTGTCCAAGCTGCACTCGCTGCTTTCACAGTAGATTACACCCAAGAGCTCACTAAACAAGGGTTAACGGATGCACAAGCACAACAAGCCTCACCTATTGTCATGGTGCTCGGCATCATTGGGGTCATCATCGGGAGCATTATTTTTGTCGGTATCACTTTCCTCATCACACTGATCATTTATAAGATTTTCAAGAAAACCCTCTCTAAAAAAGGGATATTCGGTGGTGTATTACGTTACTATAACACGGTATTATGTGCCACGATTATTATCAGTGCCATTCAAGTGTTATTCCATTTAGATATGGCAACAGTCAAAATTGATTCACTTAATATTTTCGCACCCGGAAACACACGATTAAGTGCATTGAGTTTAACCAATGTGTTAGGCGGTTGGCTATTCGCGGTTATGCTTCATTCCAACGGGCATTTGTCTGCTAAGTGGTCTTGGATATTAGGCACTGTGATGTTCATCATATGTGTCGTATTGACCGTAGTCGCTGCATAATACATCAAATTAAAAAGTAAGAGGCTGGGAACTTAAATTCTCAGCCTCTTTTCTTAACTTTATTATGCTTGATTTCGTTTAAACACATGGACGATGCGTGTGATGAGTGTCAATCCGATGACGAGATACGCGAGCCACATGAGCCAAAACGGTATCCCTTCTTTGCCATTTATCGTACCAATCAGATACACCATGTAAAGCACCCACACCGTCAACTGTACGATAACTAAAATGAACAAAACATCTCGACGTTGTGACTGACTTTTTTCAACGGCTTTCCCTTGAATAGTGTGTTCCCATATTGGCGCATAGTGTAGCAACAGAGATAGAAAAGCCCAGATAACCAAAAATATTATCGGTACAATCCACAAATGACTTTTCGAACCCCAAGCGTCTACTTCGCCATTTAAATTCAAATGTGTGCCCACTCGCTCAGGAAGTTGCGCATAAAATAGAGCTAATATGACTATAGAAACGCCCCACAAAACTGGCATCAATCGATTAATTTGCTTCATCTACAATTTCCTCCATCGTTGTTCTGACACTACCTAAATACATCGTACCAAATTTAACCAAATGGACAAGCAACAAATACAACTCGTAAAAGCGAATGCGTAACGTCGCGCCTTCATCTAAAGGATAAGCGGCATCATACGCTTCATAAAATGATGGACTGAATCCACCAAAAACTTTCGTTGCGCCTAAGTCAAATTCGCGGTCGCCGTATAAAGGTGCGGGATCAAACAGCGCGGGACGACCATCTGTTAAAAACATATAATTACCTGCCCATAAATCTCCGTGTAACAAAGACGGTGCACTCTCATGTTGGGCTAACGTGTCTTCCATTAAACCATATACTTTTTCAAATAACGCATCATCCGAATCAGACCACAATTGTCGTTGACGAATCACCTCAGCAAGTGGGTCCATCCGTTGTTTTAAAAATAAGGTTTGCCAATCGTCTGCCCACGTATTATCGAATTGAATATCTCCACCTTCATAAGGCAAATGAAATCCAAATCGACCTTCTCGTTCATGTGTGTGATGTAGTTGCGCAACCAATTTTCCGAGCGCTTCTTGACTACCACTTTGTCCTTCATCTAAATAGCTCAGTAATAAATAGGCATCATGATCGACCTGTCCTTGATCAATCACTCTCGGTGCCGTCACACCCGCTGCTTCAAACGCTTCGAGGCCCGCGACTTCTGCATCGTAAAATGACGCTTCACGACCGGGTTGAATCAGCAAAAAGTAAGACCCATCATTCGTATTGACACGAAAAGCTTGATTGACATCACCCCCGCTGACCGGTTCAATCGATTGGATATCGTCGAGTGGTAATGTGTGATACCATTTTTCATTCATGACATTCAACCCCTTTTCTCTTTTGAAATTGAATCCAAACAAACTATTTTAACGTCGATTTAAAGTCATCTATACTATAATTGTATGACACTACTTAAAGGAGTTGCAACAAATGGAAGATAAACGCCAAATGTTACTAGATACATTTAACTATCGCTTTGCTACAAAACGTTTTGATGCAAATCGTAAAATTGACGACGCTGATTTCGATACAATTTTAGAAACAGGACGCCTGTCACCAAGCTCACTGGGTCTTGAACCTTGGAAATTTTTAGTTATTCAAGATCCTGAAATGCGTGAAGCTCTCAAACCGATGAGCTGGGGCGCTCAAGGACAATTAGAAACAGCGAGTCACTTCGTAATAATTTTAGCACGTAAAAATGTACGTCCAGAAAATGAATACGTTCAAAAATTATTACGTGATGTGAAACAAATGGATACGGACATGATTGAACAAATGAGCGAAAAAACATCCGCATTCCAAAACGACAACTTACATCTTTACGAAAGCGATCGTGCATTATGGGACTGGGCGAGCAAACAAACCTATATTGCGCTTGGAAATATGATGACCTCTGCAGCATTTTTAGGCATCGATTCATGTCCAATTGAAGGTTTCCAATACGATGAAGTATCACGTATTTTAACTGAAAAAGGCTATTTCGATGATGCAGAGTACGCACCATCAGTTATGGTGGCATTTGGTTATCGCGAGGAAGATCCAAAACGTGCCAAAACACGCCGTAGCAAAGAAGAAGTGATTGATTGGGTTTAAGCACCATCAATAACGCACGAGGAATGACTTGTATCAAGATTTACAGCGTTGACAAATATGTATTGACAGCTTAATATTTGTTTATAAGGAATCCAACATAATAAACACCAATCCCCTCACTATTTTTGCGGTTAGTGAGGGGATTCTTATTGTCATCAATTTCTCCTCATACGCTTTTATACAACACGCTTTTATTATTAAAAGCTGCTACCCCATATTCTTTCAAACTTTGATTGATAAGCAAATCCAAAATGATGTTGACAACAGTATATCATTTGAATCCAACCTCTCTAATTCTGAATATTATGATAAAATATAACTAATTGTCACATACAAAGGGGGTATGGAGTTATGCGAAAACTCGTGACATGTTTCATGGGCCTTGTGCTCATTTTGGCAGCTTGTACGAATAACGATAAAGACGACAAACCTCAGACGTCAAGTAGCCAAAAATTTCCTAATCGCACAATAGAGATTATTGCACCTGCTTCACCTGGTGGGGGCTGGGATGCGACTGCACGCGCTATCCAAAAAATTATGCAAGACGAAAAATTGACTGACCAGAATATTACAGTCGTCAATAAGCCAGGGGGTGGTGGCGAGGTGGGCTGGCAATATCTTAGTGAACGCCAACCGACATCGATCGCAATTAATTCAAGTTTGTTACTTTCCAACCACGAACTCGGATTAAGTGATTTGCGTCACCAAGATTTTACACCGATTGCCATTTTAGCAACGGAATGGATCAGTTTATCCGCTTCTAATCAATCTCATCTGTCTTCTGCTAAAGAAGTAATGGAAAAATTGAAAGCCGATCCGAAGTCATTAACGATTGGTGTGGCGCCTGGTTTAGGGAATAACGACCATCTTGCTTTTGTACAAGCCGCAAAAGCATATGGCGTCGACGTGAAAAATTTAGACTTTCTCGTTTATAAAAGTGGCGGTGATTTAGAAACTGCGCTCCTCGGCGGCCATGTGGATATCGCTTCAACAGCCGTTTCTGAAGTGAAAACGCAACATCAAGCAGGCAAGCTTAAAGTGTTGGCAACCACTTCTGATCAACGTGTGAAAGGTTTAGAAGATGTTCCCACATGGAAAGAACAAGGTTTAAACATGGTCTTCCCACATTGGCGCGGCGTGATGGGACCTAAAAATATGACAAAAGAAGAGCGCGCTTATTGGAATGACACCATGAAAAAAGTCGTTCAATCAAAACAATGGGAGACCATTCGCAAAAACAAAAACTGGGATGCATTTTACAAAGACAGCTATGAATCAGAAAAGTTTTTAAACGAACAACAGAAAAAATATGAACAACTGATTCAAGACGCTGGTTTTTAAACAAAGGGGGAATCAAAAATGGTACGACTTATTGCGCCTATCGTTTGTTTCATTGTTGGCGTCATCTACTTACTCCTCTCTCTCAATTTACCGATTTCTAGAATTGGTGATCCGCAAAGTCCAAAATATTTTCCAATTCTTATCGCGAGTTTATTGATTGTGATGAGTATCATTTACTTTTTTCAAATGCTACGTGATAAAAATGTGTCGTTCAATGAATTTAAAGCATTTTTAACACCACTTGTTCTGAAACGCATTGGTCTGACATGTTTATTTATCCTTATTTATACAGTCATTTTTGAACGTATCGGCTTCTTAATTTCAACAGTATTATTTCTCGCAGCAGTGATGTTTCTCGTCAATGGCTTTCAACATTGGCTGAAAAATTTAATCGTCGCTATCGTCTTTTCAGGTGTCGCATGGTATACCTTTGCCCAGCTGTTAGACGTTAGTTTGCCATAAGGAGGCGGTCGTATGGGTATCGATATCAATAGTTTCTGGGAAGGCCTCTCGACTGCCTTCCAACCGATGAATTTATTGTGGATTTTAATTGGCGGCTTTCTTGGCACAGTCGTAGGGATGCTACCTGGTTTAGGGCCTGCGACGGCGGTAGCTGTGCTCATACCAGTGACGTTCGGCATGAATCCAGTCAGTGCGTTGATTTTGATGATTTCGATTTACTATGGGGCAATGTATGGCGGCTCCAGAAGTTCGATTTTGCTGAATACACCGGGAGACGGTTCTGCCATTGCTGCGACATTTGATGGTTATCCGATGACACTCAATCATCAAGCCGGTAAAGCTTTGACCATTTCTGCAGTGGCTTCACTATTCGGCGGCCTCTTTTCAGTCATTGGTTTTATTCTTCTAGCTAAACCACTATCCGAATTTGCCTTGCACTTTGGACCACGTGAATATTTCGTCTTGTTCTTATTCACATTGTCCATGGTTGTCACATTGTCGCTCGGTAAAATGGTCAAAGGGTTTATCGCCATGTCTATCGGTTTAATGATGAGTACGATTGGCGTCGACCTACAAACCAGCGTATATCGTTTCACTTTTGATGTGACGCATTTAAGTGAAGGCGTTGACTTTCTCGTGATTATTATCGGCGTCTATGCTGTCGCTGAAGTTTTGTACAACTACATGCATTTAGATACATTAGCGCCTCCGAAAAGTGATTTAGGCTCGATGAAATTAACGAAAGAAGATTGGAAACGGACGCGCTGGACGATGTTAAGACAAAGTCCTATTGGTTTCCTTATCGGGGTTTTACCTGGTGCGGGCGGATCAGTGGCTTCCCTACTCAGTTATGCGACTGAAAAACAATTTTCTAAAAATGGTAAACAGTTTGGTAAAGGGGCGATTGAAGGGGTGGCAGCACCTGAAGCTTCGAATAATGCCGCTTCAGTCGGTTCACTCATTCCGCTATTAACGATGGGTGTACCCGGTTCAGGAACAACAGCCGTAATTCTCGGTGCAGTCGTGATGCTTGGTTTGCAACCTGGGCCACTCCTATTCGAGAAACAACCCGAAATGGTATGGACCCTTGTCAATAGTATGTTTATCGGCAATATTTTCTTAGTTATTATTAATATTGCGATGATTGGTCTGTTGTTGAAAATCTTAAAAACACCACCGAAAACACTTTATCCAATCATTTTAGTACTCGCCTTTCTCGGCACGTACACCTTGAGTTATAGTGTTATTGACTTCTACATTTTATTAATTTTCGGCATTATTGGCCTATTATTAAAATTACTAGATTTTCCAATTGCACCACTCATTTTAGCATCCATTATCGGATCAGATATGGAACAAAACTTTCGTAAAAGCTTAATTACAAGTCACAACCATATCAGTGACATTTTCTTTGGTTCGCCGATTACGATTGTTTTAACAATCATGACAGTATTAGCACTGTTTTATCCATTAATCATGAAATTGTTGAAGAGAAAAGCATCTTCAAATTGATGTTAGATTGAAAAAAGAGGGCACTCATTGTGAGTTCACCCTCTTTTATTCATGCATTTAACGCTCTAGTAACGAATAAAACTCTTGGATGGTTTCTTCATTGTATGCAACGGCATCAAACTTCGCATAATCTTTGTTCGTACCGTTAATAAATTGCTCTAATCCTTTAGCAATATGAGCTTCATTCTTTTCTACTAACATCCCATACTTCTCATCTTCAAGCACATAGCGGTTAGCGATAATGTCTGATGCGAGTACGTTGGTCCCTACAGTTAACGCTTCTAAAATCACCATCGATTGTCCTTCGTAATGAGAAGTGAGTGCAAAGACATCTGCGCGTTTCACAATATAAAATGGATTACGACGTTGTCCCAAGAAGTAGACATGATTTTGTAAACCAAGCTGCTCGACAAGGCTTTTCAACGTCCCCTTCAATGGGCCATCTCCTAGAATGTATAACTTCAACTGTGGGTATTTCGGAGCCAACTCAGCAACCGCTTTAATGAGTAAATCAAACCCTTTTTCTGGTGATAAACGACCTACCGATACAATTTTGAAGTCATCTTGAGAAAATTCAATCGCTTCCATGCCCTTCTCTGTTAATGTTGGCAATACAGATTTCCCATTTTTTTCAAACAAGTCACCATCATCATCAACGAGCTGATTAATCTTGTCAATATTGATCGTATTTCTTGAAGCAATATGACGGTTTTTCAACTTCAGACCACCAAAGTTTGACTGATTAAGTTTTTTTGTTGCTTCTGAAACACTCACCAATTTATCAAAATAAGGATAAAGTGAAATAACACCTTTCAAATTTTGATAATGTGGACGCTTCCCTTTCACTGTTCTTTCCATATCCGACTTAATATCACTATGCAATAAGATATATTTCTTTTTAGCACCACTCGCTAAAATAAGATTCGACCAAAACATCGCATAGCCACTGTAATCAATCGCATAATCAAATTGAGAGTCTCCAAATATTTTTCTAAATTCACGTTCAAAAAGTGTTTTCGGGTAGATACGTTGTTCAAAAGATTTGTAAACCCCTCTTTGTCGAATAAACTCATTTTGATAAAGCTCTTTAAACGTAGCAATCATCGGCCCTCTTCTTAACACAATCCGTACATTGTCATTTAAACTCTGTAAGTTATTTAGCTGTTCAACGTTATTCGTGTTATTCGTAAACACTGTCACATCATACTTGTCATAGTCGATATTTGCTAATAAGTTAATGACAGAAGTCGTAATACCATTATGTTTCATTCCACCTGGATACAGTAATATTTTTTCTTTTTGATGATGACTAGCATTTTTATATGATGTGTCTTGTTGATTTAAAAACACGCTTTCGATTAAACGTTCCGTCACCGAGCCATTTTCACAACTTACAAAGTCACGCTTAAATTTTGCATATTTTTCTTGAACATCCGCATTTTTGTAACTTTCATTACTAATCAATGTCATCACGTCTTGAATATTATCCGCGACAGGCCCCGGTAATGCGGATGGGTCAATATAAACACCACGCTCATTTTGATACTTGTCTAAATCCGGTACATAAAAGACAATCGGTTTATCTGTTACGAGAAAGTCGAAAAATATACTTGAATAATCAGTAATCATCAAATCAACAGCTGGTATCAATTGATTCGTATCTAAAAAGTCCGGTACTAAATAAGGTTTAAGCGCTTGTATTTCCTGAGCTTGACTATAAATAAACGGATGAACTTTAACTAAAATTTGATAAGGTAATGATTGCTTTAATAATTGAATCTCTTCATAAATATGGGACAGACTATCTTCAGGGTGATTTACATCTGTTCCACGCCATGTCGGACAGTAAAGTAAAATAGGTGCTTCTTTCACATTTAAATGTTCAGATAAATAGTTTCGCGCTTCATTTGCCGACGTATTGATCGTTAAATCTATTCGCGGATAACCGATTTCTAAAATTTCACCGCTATATAAACCATCTAATTTAAAGGCATGCTTAAAAATATGCGTCGTATGCGCATTAGGACTAATCATATAATCTGATGCTAAAAAGTTTTTCATCGTATTTTGAGAACCTTTTAAATTATTTTTAACATCAAATCCCATATGTTTGAGTGGTGTCCCATGCCACGTGTTAATATAGATTTGTTGTGACTTTTTAGTGAAATAAGCAGGGAAAGTCGCATTATTAATCAAAAACTTACTTTCGGTTAACGCTTTAAGGTATTCATTCGATTCCTTAATCACAAACGAGACATTTTGAAACGCTTTAAATTTTTCCTGATAGAAAGTTAAAGTATCGGGTTGATCGACCACCCAAATATGATGGTAATTGGAAAACCCCTCATTTGCATTTAATCCTAGAAAAATTGCGTAAGGACTATCCGTGATGCTTTTACCGTCTCTCACTTGATACAAAATTTGATGCGGTTTGATTGAAGTCGAATGATACAATTGCGCATATTGATTCACTTTTTTCTGATATTTTGACTTAGCCCTTTTTAAAATAGGTGACGCTACAAATTTATATTTTCTAGATAATTGATTCGATAATATTGCCTTGACACTCTTTTTCATCATCTTTTCTCCTTTAAGTAAAATTGTGAATACTGACTATGAGTTACGACAATCCAAACCCATCACGCCTGGCATACAAAAATTCATAAATTGTGATGACTGTCACAGACAAACTGTGCTTCAATAAAAATCAGCCTTAACATTGTAGTTAGGACTGATAAATCACAATTTGATAATCTTATCTACAAATTTATAGAAACGATACTTATGATGATGGATGGTGCATTTCATAATTTAAATATTCTTTAAGTCCCTCTTTTAATGAATACTGCGTTGAAAATCCCAATTGTTTTAACGGTTCAATATCCGCATATGAATACTTCACATCGCCTTCTCTTGGATCTGCAAATTGCGTTGGAATTTCTTTTTGATATAAATGTTTAAAAACTTCATATATCGATAATAAAGATGTTGGATGTGAGGTCCCTACATTGTATACAGCACCATGTGAAGCATGTTGTTGAATCACAATTTGAATAGCTTGAACGATATCTTTAACATAAACAAAATCTCTTGTTTGTTCACCATCGCCAAAGAAGGTAAATGTTTCATCTTGATCAAAACAGTGTTTCATAATGGAGAGTACCCCTGAATATTGAGATTGAGGATCTTGTTTTGGACCGTAAACATTAAAAAATCGGAGTGACGTCGTCGGTAAATGATACAAGTCATGATACAACTTTACATATTGCTCACCACTATATTTTTGAATCGCATATGGAGATTCAGGTTGAATATGACTCGCGATACTTTTAGGTAAAGTCGGATTGTTACCATAAACCGCCGCTGAAGACGCGAAGATAAATTTTTTAAGAGTAGGTAAGTGTTTTCGACTCAATTCAAGTAAATAAACAAGTGCTGAAATATTGACCTCATTGGATGCTTCAGGATTTTCTATCGTCTCTACGACGCTGACGACTGCTGCTAAATGGATAATAATATCGAATTGATGTGTTTGTATCATATGCGCCACTGCTTCATGGTTTCTCACATCTATATGTAAGAAATGTTCATCATCAATAAAAGGAATATTTTCCCGATAACCCGTACTCAAATTATCCATAACATAGACTTCATCATGTTGGTTGAAAAAATGTTCCGCCACATGCGAACCAATAAATCCAGCACCACCAGTAATCAATATCTTCATGTTGTAACCACTTCCTTAATCATATCAAACCAAATTTACTTTATTACTAAAATACGCTTGAAACTAAAACATTTTATTCTTTTATAAATCTATTTTAGAGTGGTTGGTGTTAATTGTAAATAAGGAAATCTTTATAGTCGATTGTTGGTGAATACGAAATGATGCACCAGCCTATGTTAATTATGAAAATGGCTCTGTGTTTATTTCAAAATGAATTAAAGTGCTACACGAAAAGTCAATATCATCGAAAGCCTAACGTATAGGGCGGTTCATATCATTTGTACACCTTTTTTCGTAACCGTGGTCGGTGTACAACAAATAGGCGTCCCATTTTGTTGAGACACCTTAAAACAAATATATTTAAAAAACGAGATTGAGACACCTAACATCTCAACCTCGCTTATTTATAGTATGAAGCGTACAACAATGAGACTTTCATTCAATATTCGTACACTTCATGATTAAGTGATACTATTTTAATTTGATGGCTATTGCATGATTTTATTCCACTGACTGAAGAAGCGCTGCATATTTTTCTGCTGCATGCTGTATGGCAAACCGGTCATCTAACTTCACATCAGTAATAGGGTGCTCCGTAATTTTCATCATTTTATCTGCTAAATCTTCAATATTTTGTGATTCTACGAGATAACCATTTTCACCATTTTTAATCATTTCTCTCGGTCCATAACGAATATCGTATGCAAGTACTGGACATCCATTATTAATACTTTCCATCACAGATAATGAAAAGCCTTCAAATTGACTGGTAAGCAATGATGCGACGTGTTGACTAAACACTTTATCCGGTTGATTCGTTTTGCCATGAAATTGAACTTTATCACCCAAATTAAGCTCACGAATAGCTTGTTCCATTTGCTCTACAGGACGGCTTTCTCCATGACCATAAATATCTAAACCGTAATCATATCCCGCTTCTTGATAAATTTTAAAAGCTTTTAAAATATGTGAGAGTTGTTTATTCTCATCAATACGACCAATATATAAGAAGCGTGGTTTCCTTTCAACGTGTTGCGGTTCTTGAATCGTCATGAAATGTGGCAAGACTGAGATCCGTTGCGCCGATATATTAAAATCTTCTATCATTTCTTGTTTTTGTTGCTCTGTTAATACGACAATTTGATCAATTTCGTCCGCTCTCTGATTAATAATTCCGAAACTTTTTTTAATACTATCATCAACATTTTTATGACTACTGTGAATCATAAAAATTTTTTTAATCGGCTGTGATACGTTTAAAATCGCACGGTCTAACAAACGCGCATCATTGAATACTTTAGCACCAGCTTCAATTACATTTTCGAAAAAATAAGTGAAAAAGTCTTTCTCATCATCAAAGGCATGCGTAATATTTCCATTTTGATATAGGTAAATATGAGAAACTTTATTCCCTTTAAAATGACGAATACAATAGACTTCACCATCACGATCATACAATGTTTCACTTAATTTAAAGTTATCTTTTTTATCATACAAAATAACACGATGTAAATAACCATATTCATTGTATTCTCGACGCTCTAATTTATGTTTTTGACTCGGTATCATCACATCTTCAATATGCAAAATGCCTAACGTAACGTCATAGTATTTCCTATACAACATATAAGTATCCCCTTTGTAGTAACGGAAAACTTTAGCATCTTTTTTACTTTGTTGATAAGTTAAGCCTTTTATTTCAATCGGTATTTCATGATATTTAGGCTTCTTTTTAAATTTCGTATACGGGAATTGCTCAATTTTCCCATTTGTAAACCATTCATAAATGTTCACGACTTTTGTATCTTCACTTAAAATTTGACGTTCTCTAAACCGCTCAATCACTCGCGAATAATTTGGGTTATAATTCGTAGTCAAAATCGTATGTGGTTCTTGGAAATGATTTTCCATAAATTGAATTCTTTTTAATAGTGACTTCGTACGTCCACCATGAACTTCCGGTAGCGTCGATGTAATAGTATAAAGCATAGCCGCCTCCTCATTCTTTTTGTACATAGCGCATTGATAAAATCCAAATCACTCTCGTTAACATGGTTCTGTCATTTGACATCCCTTCCCTATGACATAAAAAGAAAATTGAGTAACAGTCATGCCATTGCTCAATTTATCTGTAGTTTCTGTTATGAATATGTATATCGATATCATGCGTTGCTATCTCCACATACTAGCCATATATTGAATGTGCAACTACAAGTTTTCATTCGACGTTAACACTAGAGCTATGTTTAGTTTTAATCTCATCATCTCTTTAACTCAAAATCCGCTAGTTCCTCTATCACTTTTCTACCTTTCAAAACATCAATAAATATATTCCAAAACTAGAATATTACTTATATAAACCCTATTTTACATGATTTCAAACACGAAACATACAGCCATTTAAAATAATAGTTTACAATTATCAATAATTATTCTATTTTGGATTACAACACATCATTGTATAAAATGATTATTCTATTCATTCTGAGAAATTTTAAAATTATTAAGCTAATTTTGATTTATTGCTACTTTTGATTAAATGTTAATGATATAATACCAAATGTTAAAAGATTACTGAAAGGATGATCCTTATGCATGCACTATCCATTATAGTGCCATTTTACAACTCAGAGGAGTACATCACAGAGTGTATCAGTTATATTAAACGTCAACGTAATCAAGACTTCGAGCTTATTCTTGTCAATGATGGTTCCACGGATCGCAGTGAACCTTTACTCGATGAAGCTTTAGCAGATTACGATAAAAAAGTAAAATACATTAAATTAGAAACAAACCAAGGTCATGCGCATGCGCGTAATGTAGGGATGCAAGCTGTTGAAACACCTTACTTTATGTTTGTCGATGCTGATGATAAATTGGCAACTTATGCTGTTAACTTTTATTTAAAACATATTCAAAGCTTTGACGGCCTCATTGCACCTGTACACGAATTTGCATTGAATATGCCACAATTCGTCGATCAAGACCGTGTGCAAATCAAATATTTAGATACAACAAGTAATCCTAATTCATTTTTAAGAAAAAACACAGCATGTAATATCATCTTTAAAACGGGTATCGTAAAAGGCCACAATCTTCAATTTAACGAATCATTAAAAGTGTATACAGATTGGTCATTTATTTTAGATTATGTTCAATACGCACAAAACTTCATTCGCGTGACGCATTTCCCATTTTATTTCAAAGGTGAAGTGTATGATCCGTTTGAAACGAATACTTTGTCTGAACAAAACTTTGATTTCTTATTTGAAGACTATGCCAAAAGCTTTATAGATGCGTTGTCTCGTGTGAAAAATAAACAAACGCGCACATTTATTAAACAGCGCATGCTCAATACATTACATAACGACTTTTCACCGAACTTACGTGAAACTGCTCAGCGCTTTGCGACACATCAAGATGCACTCGCTCAAGTGGTCCGTCACCTTGGTGTAGACATTCTGAAAGAGCATAAAATATTGTTCACTCTTGAAGCCTTTGCTTTAGCATTCAGAAAAATAGGATGGGCTTCAAGTATTAACCGATTGCGTTTTGTGATGCGTCATGCCAAACGTGTCGTATTACGTCAAAAAGGTAAAGAACGTTCTCAATATTTCTTAACCGATAAAGAAGAAAATGTGAATAAAAAAACAGTTGTCTTTGAATCGTTTGGTGGAAAAAATTATAGCGACAGTCCAAAATACATTTATGAATATATGAAAGACCATTATCCTGAACTGAACTACAAATGGGTGTTCAAACAACCAGAATATAACGTTGTCCCAGGAGAAGTTGAGAAAGTTGAAAAAAATTCAAAAGCGTATTATCAAGCGTATTCAGAAGCAAAATTCTGGGTGTCTAATGCACGTATTCCATTGTTCTTAAATAAAAAGCCAAACCAAATTTACATTCAAACTTGGCACGGCACACCTTTAAAACGTCTTGCCAATGATATGAAAGTTGTCAGAATGCCAGGTACAACAACTGCACTGTATAAACGTAATTTCCATAAAGAATCTTCACGTTGGGACCACTTAGTGTCACCGAACCGTTATTCAACAGAAATTTTCCGTACTGCATTTTGGATGCCACCGGAAAAAGTGTTAGAAATCGGCTACCCACGTAACGACATTTTAGTGAATCGTGCAGATGATACCGCGTTACAACAAAGCATCAAAGAAGAACTCAACATTCCTGAAGGCAAAAAAATCATCATGTACGCACCGACATGGCGTGATGACGAATTCATTAAAAAAGGCCAATATACGTTTGAATTGAAAATTGATCTGCCCCGTTTACAGCAAGAATTAGGCGATGAATATGTCATTTTATTACGTATGCACTATTTGATTGCCAACGCCCTTGATTTAAACGGTTATGAAGATTTTGCGATTGATGTGTCGAATTATAATGATATTTCGAAGCTGTACTTAATTAGTGACTGCTTGATTACAGATTACTCTTCAGTGATGTTCGACTACGGTATTTTGAAACGACCACAATTTTTCTTTGCTTATGACATTGAAAAATATGATAAAAATTTACGTGGTTTCTACATTGATTACCATAAAGATTTACCAGGTCCAATTTATACAGAACCGGGTGCATTGATTGAAGGATTAAAGCAATTAGATGCGGTTAAATCGGAGTACAAAACTCGAATTGACGCGTTTTATAATCGTTTCTGTTCAATTGAAAACGGACGTGCGTCACAATATATCGGCGACATGATTTATAACGAAATTCAGAAAAACTTAGACTAATATTCAAAAGATGGAGTCATTGCGATGGCTTCATCTTTTTTATTTAGGAAATGCTTTTATGTCTACATCATTCTATCATTTTCCGTTCTTTTAAAATAATAATGATGTTTCATTTTAAATTTAGTATTGCAATTGTTTATTGTGCTAAAATAAGTCTATATAGCCACACAAGATTCGGAAGGATGATTGGATAATGAAACTGAGTATTATAATTCCGTTTTATAATGAATCGGATCACATTACAGATTGTATCAATGCGATTAAAAAACAACGTAACCAAAATTTCGAATTGATTCTGATTAATGATGGGTCAACAGACAGTAGCGAAACATTGTTAAATAAGGCATTAGCTGACTATGATAAAAAAGTGACCTATATCAAATTTAAAGATAACCATGGCCATGCGCATGCACGTAACGTGGGGATCCAAGCTGTGACAACGCCCTACTTTATGTTTGTTGATGCAGATGATCAACTTGCGAGTTATGCCGTCCACTTTTATTTAAAATATTTACAACAGTTTGATGGCCTCGTTGCGCCGGTGGATGACTTTTCACTTAACCCACCACAATATGTGCATCAAGACCACGTGAAAATCAATTACTTAACAGTAGAACGTGAACCACAGGCGTTTTTGCGACAAAATACTGCATGTAACATCATTTTCAAAACGAGTATTGTACACGCACATCAAATTCAATTTAACGAAAACTTACGCTTCTATGTCGATCAATCGTTTATTTTAGATTATCTACAGTATGCTGAACGTTTTGTTGAAATCAGTCATTTCCCATTTTATTTTAGAGGTGAAGTGTATGACCCATTCAATACAACGACACTTTCCGAACAAAATGCTGACGTTCTTTTTGAAGATTACTGTCACAGTTTTAGCGATGCACTTTCACGCGTACACAACAACACATTGCGTCAATGGATTAAGCAAAATATGATCATGCGCCTACATCAAGAATTTAGTCCCAATGAAAGCGACACTGTTGAGCGTATCAAAATGCATCAAGACAACCTTTCACAAGTCGTCCATCAGCTCGGTTTCTCACTTTTAAAAGAGAAAAAGTTGTTGTTCTTAGTCGAAATGTTAGGTTTAGCGATGAACAAATCAGAATTCGCATTAAAAGTGAACCATTTTCGTTTTATTACACGACATGTAAAAAATATCGTCCGACGTCATCGGCTTCAAGACCGCTCACGTTATTTTCTCACTGATAAAGTTGATAATGTGAACACAAAGACGGTTGTTTTTGAATCATTTGGTGGTAAAAATTATAGCGATAGCCCGAAATACATTTATGAATATATGAAAGATCATTATCCAGAATTGAATTATCGTTGGGTGTTTACAAATCCAGAAACAAACCGTGTGCCTGGTGAAGCGCTCAAAGTGAAGAAAAATTCAGCTGCTTATTATCAAGCGTATTCAGAAGCAAAAGTTTGGGTTTCTAATGCACGTCTCCCACTATTTTTGAATAAAAAAGAAAATCAAACTTACATTCAAACTTGGCACGGGACACCTTTAAAACGGCTTGCGAATGATATGAAAGTCGTCAGAATGCCAGGCACAACAACGCCATTGTATAAACGGAATTTCCATAAAGAAACGTCACGTTGGGATTACTTAATCTCACCGAACCGATATTCATCTGAAATTTTCCAAACTGCATTTTGGATGCCACCGGAGAAAACTTTAGAAATTGGTTATCCTCGCAATGATATTTTAGTCAATCGTGCGGATGATGTTGCATTACAAGCTGAAATTCGTGAAGAACTCAACATTCCAGAAGGTAAAAAAATCATCATGTATGCACCGACATGGCGTGATGATGAGTTTGTTAAAAAAGGGCGTTATACTTTTAAACTTAAGATTGATTTGGCCCGTTTGCAAGAAACGATAGGCGATGACTACGTCGTTCTTTTACGTATGCATTATTTGATTGCCGATGCTTTAGATTTAAAAGGTTTTGAAGATTTTGCGATTGATGTATCGAATTATAATGACATTTCAAGGCTGTATTTAATTAGTGACTGTTTGATTACGGATTACTCTTCAGTCATGTTTGATTACGGCATTTTGAAGCGACCGCAACTGTTTTTTCCTTATGATATTGAAAAATATGCGTCAGAATTACGTGGTTTTTATATCGACTACCATACTGATTTACCAGGCCCTATTTACACAGATTCAGACGCATTAATTGAAGGGTTGAAAAATATTGAGCAACTTCGTGAAACATATCAAGACAAGATTGAAGCGTTTCATCAACGTTTTTGTTCAAGCGAAAATGGTCGTGCATCACAGTATATCGGTGACATGATCTATAAAGAAATTCAGAAAAGTTTAGATTAATACAAAAAAGATGAAGCCATTGCCTTGGCTTCATCTTTTTTAATACATATTAATAATATTACCGTCATGGACCCATGTTTTGTGACATTTCTGCATTACTTCTAACTTCTCGCTAAACAGTGCTGGCAGTCGCATTTTCACCCCAAGCATGTGCATATGAAAGCATCACCTGCTAACATTTCCTTCAATCATATAACGACAACAATGTCTTCGTATAAACATCCCGCGCTTCGTCAAACAGTTCAACTATCGGAAATGCATCGACGACACGACCTTGACGCATCACCACAATGCGTGAGACCCATTTTTGTAGAAATGCTAAATCATGGGAAATGACGACCATGGCGCATTGTGTCCGTTCGGCATGTCGTTTTAACTGCTGAGCCATTCGATCTTCTGCAATAACATCTAAATTTGCGGTTATTTCATCACAAATTAACAAGTCTGGTTGCAACATCAATGTGCGGATGACGTTGAAACGTTGCAATTGTCCCCCGCTCAATGCATTCGGATACCGCTTCATCCATTCATGAGACAATCCCATCGATGTCATCAATTCATCGCGATAATGTTGATGTGCTTGACGCTGTGATGCCTCATAAGCTAACGCCTCATTTAAAGCACGCGCGATGGTCATCTTAGGGTTAAACGCATAGCTCGCATGTTGTAAAATCGGTAGGACACGTTGAAATGTGGATGTCACTTGACCTCGTTGGGCACGCAATTCACCTAACATCACATGCGCCAATGTAGATTTTCCAGACCCACTTTCACCGACGATGCCCACGATTTCATGCGGTCCGATTTCTAATGACACATCATCTAACGCGGTGACCTCTTTATACTGTACGGTGATATGCTCTAATTTAATCATTTGACTCACCCTGTTTTAACTGACTTCGATGTTCAAATAATAGTGCACTGTACGGATGGATATTGGTCGATTTGAAATAAGCATCATCACCCTGATCCATGATACGCCCACGTTGCAGCACATACAGATAATCGCTGAACCGTTTCACATGGGTTAAATTATGCGTCACGACCAATAACGTCACGTCGTGTGCTTCAGCAAGATGGTGCAGCAACGTCATGATTTGGTGACCTGTTACAGCATCTAATGCAGCAGTAGGTTCGTCCGCGATAATAAGTGTCGGTTCTAACATCATGACGCTCGCAATAAGGACGCGTTCCAGTTGCCCTCCTGACAGCATGAAGCGATACCGTTTACGCAAATCGAGATGGTCTAATCCTACCCATTGCAGTGCTTTTTGAACTTGGTGCACCGCTTCTTGACGAGATACCTTGTAATGCTGACGATAAATCCCAATGAGCTGCTTCTCAATCGGCGTATGGTCATTAAAACTATGCGTATAATCTTGTGAAATATACCCGACTTGTTTGCCTAAATAGGGCTTCAATGACGTGACACTTTGTCCATGATAATGCCATTCATCGTACGTCATCTCAAAATGCTCCGGTAAAGCACCGAGTAGCGCCTTAATTAATATACTTTTCCCCGCACCACTTTCACCAATCAAGACATTTACTTTTGAAGCATAAAGGGTCATATCGAGACTTTCTATGACATGACGTTCACCTTGAGATACCGTTAAGTTGTGTAGGTCTAATATCTTATTCATGTCTACGATGCTCCTCTTGTGTAAAATGATCGCGTAACGCATCGCCAGTCAATTGGAAAATTAAAATCGTCACGGCTATCATCACGGCAGGCGTAAACAACAATATCGGATTGGAAGTCATAAAGTCCCGACCTGCATTTAACATCGCGCCCCATTCCGGTGATGGCGGTTGTGCCCCTAATCCTAAAAATGATAACGATGAAATATAGAGAATGTTTTTCCCGAAATCCACTGTCGCTACCACTAAAATAGATGGCAAAACATGTGGAACAAAATGACGTAACATCATGCGATACGTTGGAACCCGATACAATTTAGCCATACGAATATAGTCCATTTCACGAATACTCGCCACAATCGTACGGGTCAATCTTGTATACGTCATCCAACGTAACAACACCATCGCCCAGACAATATTCCAAATACTCGGCTTCAACAAACTTGCCATTGCAATAATGAGCACAAATTCTGGAATACTGAGACCGATATCGACAATGCGCATGATTATTTTTTCGACCTTCCCTTTAAAAAAGCCCGCAATCATACCGATAGGCACACCGATAACGACCGTCATGACGAGTGTCACCAAACTCACAAGTAGCGTATAGCGTGCACCGATAATAAGGCGTGCGAACAAGTCCCGTCCATAGTCATCTGTCCCTAACCAATGCATCGAACTGATCGGTAAAAACTGGTCGCTCAACTTCACTTCTAACGCAGCTTGTGTGGAAACAAAAAATTGTGCAATGATGAGTACCACGACGTATAGTGCACATATCCATACCATTTTCGGTAATTGTCGTAACTGTTTCATCATTGCGACACCTCGTATGTTGACGTTGGCGTGTGTGTATCACCTTTGTCAGTTTTCAGATAGCGCTGTTTCGGATCTAAAAAGAGGACAATCGTGTCGCTCACCAAATTTGACAGCACTACGATAATGCCTAACATGAGCACAATCCCTTGAATGACGGGATAATCTCTTGCCCGAATACTATCGACTAAAAACTGCCCAATCCCTGGAATACCGAACACATTTTCAATAACGACTGTACCACCGATTAAGCTCCCAATAGAAAGGCCTAAAATGGTGACCACAGGGACGAGTGCCGGCTTTAAAATATTAGTCATAAAAATATAGCGCGCCGATAAACCTCTTAAACGTGAGGCGGCCACTTCACGACTACGATATAAATCCATCACATTAGCACGCATTAAACGTACGTAATAGGCACTCATTCCGATACTCATCGCAATGACCGGTAACACCAATTGCGCGGGCGAACCGTAACCTGACACGGGTAAAAGTTTAAAATGTAACGCAAAAATGTGCAGCAGTATCATCCCTAAAAAGAACGACGGAATACTGACGGTCACCGATGTTACAGCGCGTATGGTCCGATCGAGCTTACCGTTCGGATGACGTGCTGCCACAACCCCTAAAGGAAGGGCAGTCGCCATCACCACAATAATGGTCAATATCGCAATCATCATTGTCGGTGGTGCATAAAAGCCAATTTCTTCCAATACTGGGCGTCCTGTTTGATAACTTGTCCCAAAATCGAACTGTACAATTTGGCCTATCCAACGAAAATATTGAACAAACCACGCATCATTCAAACCATAAGCCGCACGTGTCGCTTCTATCGCCGATTGTGAAACATTCGATTCCCCAACATGCAAAATTTGATTCACTGGGTCCCCAGGTGTCATTTTCATTAAAATAAATGTTATCGTCGACAGCACCCAGAGCACCACAATCATTTTCACGATAGCAAAAACAAACCGCTTAATCCGCATTTTTCATATCAACCTTATCATCGACTAAATAAATGCCGTCAGGGGTCGCTTTGAAGTTTGTGACCTCTTTGTTTAAGCCCTCAACGGTATCGTTATACGTAATGTAACTTGCTGGAATGTCTTGTGCAGCTTTATCAATAATGTCATTTGAAAGTGATTCACGTTGCGCTTTATCTACAGTATGATTCAATGTGTTAATCATGTCTGTCACTTCTTTATTTTTGTAGTCGCCTTTATTGCTTGAACCCTCTTCATGAAACGCTTGATTGAAGAAGTAACCTGTATCCCCGCGCGGAATCGTACCAAAGCTATACATTGTCGCATCCCATTGTGAGCGGTCTGCTAAGTAGCCTTCGATATCGTCAACATTGCGAATTTCAATATCAATATGTGCTTTTTTCGCATCAGATTGAATCACTTGTGCCATTTTAGGAAGTTCTGGACGGCCTTCGTATGTCGCGAGTTGAATTTTGAGTGGATGTGCATCACTATAACCGGCATCTTCCATCAACTTTTTCGCCCCTTCAATATCTTGTTCTTGGACTTTATGTTGTTTAATAAAGTCTAAGCTATCATTGAATGGACCTGTCGCCGGTTTGGCATAACCGTTTGACACGTCTTTTGCCAGTCCTTTACGATCAATGATTTTATCCAATGCTTCACGGACATCATGCGTCATTTTGGCACTATCTTGATTGTAGATCATCATTTGCGTACGGTAACCGGACACATGCGACACTTTTGTATCACCTTTCTCCTCGAGTTGTTTCACTCGATTCACAGGCACGTCCGTAATTAAATCCGCTTCACCAGATTGTAAATGACTGACACGTGCATTCCCGTCTTCTTGATAAGTCACAGTAACGCCATCAAGTTTAGGTTGACCGTTCCAATATTCATCATTACGATCAAGCGTTATTTTTTGAGAACGTCGATAATCTTTAATTTGATATGGTCCTGTTCCCACTGGCTTTGCATCGATATCTGTTTTTGCATCCGCATCAAATATAGCGACATACGGATTGGCCAATTCCGAAGCAAGCTCTGGATAGGCCTCTTTCGTAGTAATCGTTACTTTTTGACCATCCGCTTCAATAGATTTAATTGGTAACGTTGATTTTACAAAATCGCTCTCTTTCAATGCTTGTTCTAAACTTTCTTTCACTTTCTGTCCTGTTAATTTTTCACCATTTTGGAACTTCACATCATCTTTAACCGTTAATTCCAATTTTTCAGGAGTAACCTGTTTAAAGTCTTTAGCCAACCACGGCTGTACTTCACCCTCTTGAGATACTTTGAATAAAGACTCTAATGCGCCTGCTCTAACAGAGACATCGGTTTCATACGGAGCAATCGATGTCGTCTTCAAAGGCATCTCAATATCCAACACCTTATGATTGGCATTGCGGTCACCTGACCCCGTACCACAACTTGCCAACAATAATGATATCGTTGTTAAAACAGCGAGTGAACATTTCAATTTCATACGATAAACGCCTTCTTTCTCTATAATTAGCCTAACTCACTATTAATGCTAATATTATATCAGAAAAATATTCATCATATAAAACCGTTTAGTTTGGTTGCCCTTAATTTTTATTTTCTAATTGTTCTAAAAATAACTTTGCTTGTTGGTTAATCGTTTTGAAATCAATACCTTGTTGTTGTGCAGCAAACACACAGCCACAATAACATTGACGGAAAATGTCATAATCTTGACACATCGTAATTGAACGTTCATAGCCTTTATTTTTCTTAAAGTCACTCGGTAAATATTTCACATCATACAATTGTTGCACGTCTAAACCAATTTCATTAATCAACTGTGCATTTTTCTTTGGAGATAATGTAATCGCACTGCCAAAATAATCATAGCCAAGTTCTACCGCCGCTTCTGCCACCATTTCTAAACGCATACCAAAACATGCCGAACATCTCGCACCACCCTCAGGTTCTTCTGTCAAACCCCGAGATTTCGCCATTTTCATAAATTCATGCGGCTCATATGGTGCTTCGATATAGCGGACATTGTTGCCTGTTCTTTCATTAAAATCACGTACAAATTGCTCTTGAACACGCGCACGTCGCAAATATTCATTTTTCGGATGAATGTTCGGATTCGCAAAATAAATGGACACATCCGCGTATTCCGTTAAAAACTCTAACGTATACGTACTACATGGTGCACAACAACTATGTAACAAAATTGAAGGACGCGCGTTTTCACGTTCCCAATTGACAATCATCTTACGTAACACTTTATCGTAATTGATCTTTTGATTTTTCATTTTTTCTAAAATTTGTTCCGCTTGAATCATAGGACTCCCCCACTTCGAAATCTTATCTCTTTTCAATAAAACCAATATATCACAAAATTTCTTACAATGTATGACGATTTTCACCAATAAAAAAGCAGCCATCCAACATCGGATCACTGCTATAAAGTATCATCTATAAATGAATCACTTATTCAATACCCTCATTCACAAGACTTTTTCTAATTTTAGCAATACTACAAATACAAGAAAAACAAACTATCATTTGTAAATAATGATTCACGTATATTCTTATCTTTCTAACTCTAAAATTTCAATCTTATTGTTTTCTTTCATAACCTTGGCTATATTAGCTACAGGCATAATAAAAGTATCGAATGAATTAGCTTTCGAAGTAATATCAGAAACTAAACTACGTATATAAGGATATAGTATTGCAATTGCATTTTGAGAAAGTAATTCCTTGAGTTGCTCTATATCTTGTTCATCATCTTTTTCAAATTCAATATCAAATACACCAGTTAATTCAACATTTATAATAAACGGGCAACTAATATCATCATTACCTATTTGACAATCCATAATAATGTAAGCTTGATTATCTTCAAAAGCTATTTTTGCAGAAAAATCACTTTCAACTTCGAATCTGTCAATGTTCTCAATCTCCAAGTTTTCATTAACTCTATAACTGAAATTTCTGAAATTGTAATTTTTAAAACCTATGCTAGCCATTATGATGCTACTCCTAATCCTTTATCAATATCAAATTTGCTAAAGTCTTTAATGTCCTTTTCATATCTTAAATCCCTAGTCATTTCATTTATTCTTATTTTATGGTTAATCGTCAAAGAAATGGATGAAAAATGTTTAGGTTGATTTAAATATGATTTTTCACTATTATTAATTAGTTTAGTAAAGTCAACTTTTAACAACTCAGATGGAAGTATATTGAGTAAATGCTTTCTTATAGTTACCTTATCTAATTTGATGTTCTGGTCATTAATATAGTTATTTAATTTCAAACCCATACCATATCACTCCAATTCAAATTATATTACCATAATTCTTTACAAATACTTTTTTTCTTTATTGCACTGTATTCTCTCAAACATAACTCTTTATCATTTGGAATATTAGACCTTTTTCTCTGTTTGCTCATATCAAATTGAGTGTATGTTTCTTTCATAATGGCTTTCACATCAATGTCATACGCCCTTATCATTATTTCAAGCACTAAGCCATCTATATTCCCTCTATTTTTAGTGTTATTCTCGATAAGATGATCTAGTTCATTATATATGTCTTCTTCATTTTCATCAATAAACAAGTTGAAAATATCTTGATTAACTTGGTCATCTAAATCTAAAACTTTATCCTGCTCAAGGTCCAATTCCATTTCAACAATTATTTTATTTTTGTACTTCGGTTTCCACCTAGATAAGTATTTCTTTGCATTTTCAATCGCCTCTCCTGTTTTGTTTACCCTATCTATAAAGAAATAAAGTCCATTTCCTAAATCACAAGGCAAAGTCTGAGAAGAGAATTCTTTATCTTTGTCTAAAGAATCAAAGTGACTCTTATCCGTACCATGATAACCTCTAAAATTTGTTTTGAGACACATAGTATTACTCCTTATAACACAAGTGAACTACTCACCACTTAGCTAAAACCTAAAAGTTCTTAACGCTTGAAGTGGGAGCTTCTTGGGAATAGAGCGTACTTGTAAGTGTATTTCTTTACTAACAGAGGTTTCTCTTATTGACCAAGCTATCCCCGTAGCCCCTACGGTTATCGGTCTTTTCTAAGCTAATGTTTGCATTCGTAGCCCTTCGGTCAAAATATTGATGCTCGCGTTGATATCTCGGTCATGGTGAGCATGGCAAATAGGACAAGACCATTCTCGAATTTTGAGATTTTTCTTGCCATCATTATGTCCGCACTCTGAACAGACTTGACTTGATGGAAACCATTTATCAATCTTGACTATTTCACGTCCATACCAGTTAGCTTTGTATTGTAGCTTAGTCACAAAGCTAGACCATGACACATCAGAAATGCTTTTAGCCAGTTTATGATTTCGCAACATACCTTTTGTGTTTAAGTCTTCAATACAGATCATATCGTGATTTTTGATAATCTCTGTACTCAACTTGTTTAGAAAGTCAGTGCGTTGATTCATTACTTTTTCATGTAGTCGTGCAACTTTCTGTTTTTGTTTCTGGTAGTTTTTGGCTTCAAAGAGATGGATCCCCTTCTTTTTGGCTAACAGGGCACGTCTCGACAACTTACGTTGTTCACGTTTTAGTTTCTGTGCCATTTTCGAAGTGAACTTATTATTATCAATCTTTTGACCGTCAGAAAAAATGGCAAAATGAGTGATTCCAAGGTCAATTCCAATTGCAGAATTAGTTTTAGGAAACTCGGCAACTTCTTCTTTGCACAACAAAGAAACATAGTATTTACCGCTTGAACGGCGTGATATTGTAGCTGATTTGATCATACCTTTAGGTTGTCTATGAAGCTTTATTTTAACTAATGACTTCAACTTAGGAACTTTGATGAATTTATTATCAATCAAGGAAATTGTGCCATTTTGATTATTAGTGGTATAACTTTGAACGGGATTCTTCTTACTTTTGAACCGGGGAAATCCAACAGATTTATTTCTAAAGAAATTCTTATATGCCTTGTCTAAATTGAGTTGTGCATTAGCCAAGGCAAGGCTATCTACTTCCTTCAAAAATGGGAATTCATTCTTATATTTAGCTGGTGTCGGGAACTTCATTTTTTTAGAAGAAACATGCTTAGTTTCTTCATAAGCTTTCATTCGATCATCAAGCATGAGATTGTAGACCTTACGGACACAACCGAAAGACTTAGCGAAGAAAATTTTTTGTTCTTCAGTTGGATAGATTCTAAATTTATATGCTTTGAATCGTTCCATAAGCTACCACCTCTCTATTTATGATTATAACCTTGATTATGAATATATTTTTTTATAACGTCAATTGGCACTTTTATAGGTATTGATGAATTTTGTCAATTCTGTTTTTGGTTGTGCTTTGAACATAATATGAACATGGTCTTTATCATGATTCCACGCAACTAGAGTCATATGATAAGACACTGCAATTCGTACAAAAGTTGTTTTAGCAAATTCAGAAATTTTATCATCAATCACTTGTCTACGGTATTGAGTGACCAACACAAGATGATAATAGAGAAGAAACACCGAATGATTATTAGTATCTCATTTCATGTTATATCAACTCACTTCTTATATAGACTGAGTATAACATAGAACAAAACAAAAAGGAGATGAGCCTTGCATGTCGGTTTTCGAGTTACCAACGGCATTCATCACCCATCTATAGAGGATGGGAGACTCCTGCCTGAATTAAGTTAAACAAATGAAATATATTTTCTATTTCTCATTATTTTTTCAATATTCTTATTCACCTTTAACAACGTATAATTGTGTAATAAAAAATAAATTACATTATAGTTCGGATTTCTATTGATTTTCACCAATAAAAAAGCAGCCATCCAACATCGGATCACTGCTTTACTGATAAATTGAGATATGCCATACAAACCAGTTCAAATCTTTATATCAGGCAACGTACTAAAACGTGATGCGCACACGCCATGCAAATGTATTCAATTGCTCAAATTCAACTTTGCCACCTACGGACTCAACAATTGACGCAAGCTCATCTTTAAAAGGATAGTATTCCGTCTCTAAATCCTCGACTAAATTGATATGGCCCTTATCACGATATTTCTTAATCATACGCGCTTTGTCCGCCTCAGACTCAAACAGCGTATCAACGAGCATCACTTGACCCTCGTCTGTTAAAAATGATTTCAAATATGTCAGCGCCTCTCGTTTACTATCATGATTTAAGTGATGAAAGGCAAATGTAGACACGATTGTATCGAAGTGTGCGTCAACAGGAATATTCAAAAAGTGGCCATCCAACACGTGTAAACCTTCTTTTTGATTGGCAATCATCCGCATGTCTTCTGAAGGATCAATGGCTGTGACATCGAACCCCTGATGGATAAGCCGCTGTGTTAAATTACCTGTGCCGGCACCAATCTCAAGTACACGGCCCGATGATAATGCAACCACACCTTCTAACATTGTTGTGTAACCGTCAAACACATCTTCATACTCATTATCATTGCCAGTGTTAAATACCGTTTCATCATAACGCTCTGCCCATTTTTCAAACACGTCCATAAACTCCATGATTATCCCCTTTTCAATTCCTAGTATTTCGATATGTATTATATACTAATCAACAACTATTGCCAACCTCAAAAAGAAGAAAATACAATTAATTACAAATTCTAAAAATAAAAAGCACAGTGCAAAAGGGCGTCACAACCTTTGCACTGCACTTGATATAATGACTCATTGACTACTCAAAAAAGAAATATGCTTTTGATAGTTACTAAAGCGTTAAATGTCTGAATTGACGTCTTTTACATTTAAATTGAGTTATACTTCTTTTAATAAGTGTACGTCGAGTTCATTTCACTGTTTCCAAAATTATTACTTCTTTTTATTAAAATACATCAATGTAATGACAATAGAGTACACAAAAAGAAATATCATTATAAACATTGTCATGTAATCACCTTTCCTATTTACAAATGTAGTTCGTTGCACCAGTACAACCAAGAGATGTTATTAGACCACAAATTGCGGCTAATGAAAATCCTCCCCAACCGGTAGTGATAGCTAATGCAACAGCTACTGCCCAACATCCCCCTGCTCCGCCAGTACCACATAACGCACCAACTGCCCATTCACACCAGCCACGTTCTTTGGGTGGTAGGTTTTTAAAAGATTCTTCTTCAATTTTATCTTTAGATGTAATTTTAAAATTTTTATCATAGTAGTGACCTCTTTGATCTATATTAAACTCATAGTATGGTTTATTATTTAAAATACCCTTCACATTAATATATTTTTTATTACCATGTTTAACGAACTTTGAATACAACATGTGATTATAAAAAACCTCTTCGTTCGCCTCATTATATTTCAATTCAATCAAGCGTTAGTTAGTTGAGAGATCAGCACCTCGGAAAGCGTAGCACGGTTGAGCAATCGCAAATGTTAACACCAAAAACAATATTCAAAAAACATTCCTGATTTCAAAATCATTATTCCAACACGTCGCTCTTCTCGGCCTTCTCTGCCAATCCTTGTGCTAATGGGTCTAAATACGGTTTTCCTATCAAGCCCACCAAGAAGAAGCCCACACCAAATAAAGTAAGCATCGTCAACTTATACGTTAAAATTTGTGGCACAGGTCCACCCACTGCTTCTCTCAATGCATCAATACTGTAAGAGAATGGCAAGAATGGATGAATACTTTGGAAAAATTGCGGCGTCACTTCAATTGGGAATGTTCCGCCACCCCCAGCAATTTGTAATACAAGTAAGACGATAGCCAATGCTTTACCTGGATTTCCTAATACTGAAACTAATGTATATACAATCGTTGTAAATATCAGTGCGGAATACATACTAATCGCAATAAAGAGTGGCTCTGATTCAATGGATGCTTTTAAAATCACAATATCTCCAATAGAGACGATCGTTGCTTGTGTGATATTCATTAATAAGAAAAGTCCCATTTTACCTAGATACGTTTCGCGAATGGTCAAATACGGTTTTAACTCTTGATGTTTATTGTGTACTGACAACAAGCTGACAAGTAGCAATGCGCCGACCCAAATCGCTAATGCCGTATAGAATGGTGTACTCGCTGATCCATAATCTTTAACTGGGAAAACATCCTCTTTTTGTAAATCGACTGGACTCGCAATGACACCGGCTTGTTTTTTCAAGTCATTACGCAATAAGTCAATTAAATCTTCTATCGTATTTTCTTTATCAAGTTGTTTAAAAATACCGTCTGCCTTTTGTAAATCTTTTTCAACTTTGGGTAAATCATTTCTCGCAAATTCCGCTAAACGATGTAATGTTTCTTTCGCTTTCGGTTGATTTGTATCTAAAATATTACGCAAACGGTCATATTGTGCGAATGCTTCTGGTAATTTTTCATTTACTGTGGCAGTCGCATCAGAAACACGTCCTTCCACTCTTGGCAAGTCATTTTCGACAAAGTTGGATGCTTCAGCGACCTTTTGACGAAATTGTGGAAAATACGCTTGGGCTGCTTTCATAGCGTCAATATATGCTGCTTCCACGCGAGGCAACGTGTCACTTAATTGGTGTAGGCGTTGTTGCCCTTCAGTTAAAAATTGCTGTCCTTGTTGCATCGCGCTGTTCAACTGGTTCAGACGCTGCTGTACATTGTCCAAAGTCGTTGCCCCTTGATTTAATGCTGCGCCTAATCTGTTAGAAATGTCGTGTAATGTTTGCGCAAAATCTCCACGAAGGTATTTTCCAACAGCGTTTAACTGATCTTTTGCTTTCGATAGACTATCCAATACGTCTGCAGCTTCTGCTTGACCAGAGTTACCTGCTGAGATCGCATCCTTTAATGCATTTAACCGCTTTGTTCGTTGTTCAATATCTTCTTGCACTGTTTTGAGTCGTGATTGGGCATCAGATAAATCGACACCTTCACTTTTTTCAATGTTTGCTAAATAAGCTCTATAATCACGAATCGTTTTCGTCGCGTTATTCATGCGTGCAATGAGATGATTTAACGGCGATTCAAATTGTTTCGGATCTTTGGCGCTCAAAATACCATAACTTAAGTGTTCTGCCGTGTCTAAATCTGCAGACGTTGCATTTAATTGCTTTTCTACTGCTTGATTCACTTGTTGCAAAGTATCCCCATACGCCGTCGTCATCGTTTGCGCATCTTCAGGTGAAATGATGTGACCCGCTGGAACGTTGGCACCGTCTCCTTGTGTCGTCGTACTCATTGCTGCGGTACGATATGCCATACCTTGTGTGCTTTGCGGTGCTGTTGCAGTCGCATTTTGCGCATTTTCTCCTACTGCTTGATTCACCGCACTTGCACGGTCTACGCCATTTTGAAGCACGTTCACGCGTTGTTCTACTGCAGGCAATAGCTGTTGAATTTCGTTCAGTTTCACAAGTGCTTGATCTGTACCTGCAATGGCATGGTCCACCCCATCGTTAATCTCTGGGAAATGATTAGGCACACCACTCGCCACTTGGAGCACACGCTCAATGTCTGGCATCGCTTGATTGAGTGACACAATGAGTTTGGCACGCTCGTTAATGGCTGGGATGCTCGCGTTCAGTTGATTTAAACGCTCTGTTGCTGTCACTGCATCATCTTTATATTGATCTAGCGCTCTAAATTTGTCCGCGTATTGATCGATTTGGTCTTGGTTTTCATCTAAATAAATCAATGTTTTACGGAACTTTTCGATTTTTGGCAATGCGTTATTTGCCGCATAAATGCCATCTCTGACTTTATGATAGTTTGGCAATTGGTCTTCAAGTTTAATGCCGATACGATTGGCTTCATCTAATAAAGCTTTCGTCACCGTCTCGTTAAATTTTTTGTTCGCATTTCTCACTATTTCACTTGAGCCTGCATCCGTCATTTTAGGTGCAATCGCGTTCAACTTCTGATTCACTTTATATTCGACTTCAGCTTGTTGAGGGTCTTTACGCACAATTCCAGTCACTTGATGTGTGAATTTTTCTGGAATATAAATCGCTGCGTAATATTTCCCCATTTTTAATTCGCGATCCGCCTTTTCTCGACTCACCATTTGCCAATCAAAATGGTCGTCTTTCCGCAAAGTCTCTTCTATTTGATTCCCGACATTAATTTTTTTATTGCGTACTGTATCGCCTTTATCCTCGTTGACAACTGCAATTTTAATGCCGTCTGTATTCGAATACGGATCCCAAGTTGCTTCGAGGTTGAACCACGCATAAAAAGAAGGCAGTATCGCTAACCCTAAAATCAGTACCATCGCTCCAGGTGTTTTAGCAATTTTTTTAATATCCGTCAGAAAAAGTTTGATGGCATTCTTCATTTTTTCACCTCAATATTTTGTGAAACACTTTATTATTTACTTTCATTCATGTAATATAAAATATGTATAACAATTGCAAAATTTCGTTATTTTTATTTTTAAGTTAACACGCATCAACGAAATGCAAGACATCTTTTAGTATAACAAGTTCTTTAGCATTTTGCATACCTTTGTATAAACGGAATGCCTTTGATAATGATGAATCAAACACGTTAAACTCACATCATGTCACTTCCCCTTGTGACCCGAGTCGTGCCATTATCATTGTGCATTTCAACCCTGTTTTACACATCAATTACTGCGCTTTTTTAAGAAAGGAGTCTTAACTTGAATAAGAAATTCATTTATACAGGGTTGTTAAGTACTGCATTGCTCATCCCTTCTGTCACACCTCAATGGGCTGTTGCAGCAACACCTCAAACTGAAGATGTACCTAAAGATCAAAAAGTGGATGATCATGATCAAGATGTCGCGTCAGACGAAACACGTGACGACCACAAAACACAATCTCAATCATCAGATAAAAAAGAAACAGCAAAACGCAAATCATCAAAAACAAGCGAGAAAACGACTTCACAACGACATGATTCAAAAAAGGTTAATCTTTTCGACATCACATCCCCTTTGCATTCACAGTTGAAATCGTCTTCATCGTCTCATACAGATTGGTTTGGCCAACTGTTTCACTCTACATTAAGTGAAACAACAGACGCGGCTCAGCATACATATCCAGCGCCAACTAATGATGCGACATCAACACCAACACAATCATCGACGCCTGAAAATCGAGACTTTTTCGAGCAACTTCAAGCGATACTGAGCGGTGATGAAGACAGCAAAAATGATACGACAACTTCAACTGATGACGCACCATCATCAGAACAAGCAACGATCGAATCACCTTCAACTGAACAGCGAGACAGTGCTGAAGAAAATGAACCACCTTCACACAACACGGAGACTTCGAATGAACAGCCCTCAACTGAAGATGCGACAACTTCAAAAGGAAACGAGGCTACATCAGAAGACACATCCGAAGCACCACCTGTGAATGACGATAGTACAACTGAAAAGTCATCAACAACGGAAGAAGCACCAGCTACAGAAGATAAACAAACAGAAGAGCATATGCCATCAAATCGTGACGACACGACTTCGAATCAACAAACTGAAAACAATCAAAATGATGCGATGATTGATGCATTGTTAGACGAATATAGCGAAAAAGCTGAACAAACGCATCATGGGCATCAACAACAAAAAGAGGTGAATGAGCCAACTTCAACGTCAAAATCGGAAAAACACGAAGCGCAAATCCCTGATCCTGACACTTTCAAGTCGTCACGAGAACAAGCGCCGACACAATCCTATCAAAACGAGGCAGATAGAAAGCAAACGCGTCAAACGACACTGTTTGAAACAATGCCCGATTCTGATACGGCTACAAATGACTCAGGAACAATGCGTGTCGTCCCACAATCATCAACACGTGAGTTCATTAATGACATTGCGAAAGATGCACATGATATCGGTCAACAAGAAGACATCTATGCCTCTATCATGATTGCTCAAGCGATTTTAGAATCTGACTCTGGTAAAAGTGAATTATCACGCGAACCTTATTTCAACTTGTTTGGTATTAAAGGCAGCTATCAAGGGGAATCCGCACATTTCAAAACTTTGGAATCAGATGGCGAACAATTGTATGAAATCGATGCTGCTTTTAGAAAATATCCAGATCACAAAGCGTCCTTACAAGATTATGCCGATTTAATTAAAGGAGGCATTGACGGTAATCCGAATATCTATGAAGACGTATGGAAAAGTCATAGTTCAAGTTATCACGATGCCGCTTCAGCACTCGTTGGTACATATGCGACAGATCCACAATATGACCAAAAGTTAGAAGCTTTAATTGAAGCGTACGATTTAACACGTTTTGACCAAGATGACATGCCAGATTTATTAGATGAGAACGATGACAACGAAACTGCGAAAAGCGATGGCAGTGCCTTCAAACCATTTGCGATAACTGCAGACTCACCATATCCTTATGGTCAATGTACGTGGTATGTGTACAATCGTATGGCACAATTTGACATTCACATTTCAGGTATGATGGGCAATGCCGCTGATTGGACTTATTCTGCACTGACACAAGGTTATAGCGTATCAAGCAAACCAAAAGTACACAGCGCAGTCGTCTTTAATCCGAATGAATTAGGTGCAGATCGTTATTACGGTCACGTCGCCTTCGTTGAGAAAGTGAATCGTGACGGTTCTATCGTCGTATCAGAATCTAATGTCAAAGGACTCGGTGTCATTTCATTCCGTACAATTGATGCAAAAGATGCCACACAATTGGATTACATTAGCGGTGACTTAGCAACTGAATAAAAACTTTTACTCTAAGAATGGGGATGGGACATTAAAGTTTCCTCAGCTCCTTTACTATATTTTGTTGTGTATACCAAGGGATGGGGCTTGAAAAAATTAAGCCTCAAGCCATACATAGATTGCATATTCATTAATGACTTTAGAACAGTCGGAAAATGATGGCTAATGGGATAGAAAAAATTGATGCTATTGTTTTCTTGATTTCATACACTTGCCCTCAGTTTCGCTGTATTTCATATAAGATTGTCCAGAGGGCTGAGACTCCTGAGGGATCAGCTGGTCCGGAAAATCCAATTCGGCATCCATTTAGTGTACACTTCAATCAAGCCGAATTTAGTTGAAGGGCCAGCCCCTAGGAAAGCGAAGCCACGATGGCAATCAAAAGCAGAATTAGTGGAGAGAGGGCAAGTTCAACAAAAATATTGCATCAATAGCATCAAAAATTTTAATGTCCAATCTTCTTTATATATGACTTATTGTTTGCGTGTTTTTTTATGAAATCTCAACGTTAAGATCAGTACGCCGATTGCAACGACTAAAACACCCAATGGCAGCCAAGTCCGCTTCACTATTTCACCTGTATTCGGTAAATTGAAATCACCATTTTGATCAAACAAACCATCTAAAAAGCCGTGTGATGCCGTTTGACTATTAATCGCTTGATATGGATCGATATTCGGCTTTGGCGCAAAATCATGTTTGAATAAGCCACCATCTCGATCTAACAATGAATGATCACGATTTAATAGTTGCTGCAATTTGTCATTCGTACGACCTGAAGATTGCATGTCGTCACGATTCAAACCACTACCGAGAATATTCGCAATACGACGCAACGGTGCAAACAAGTCATTCATATCTGTTTTCGTATTGTAACGGATTTGTTGCAATTGCTTCCGTAAAGTCAACAATCGATTCGCTTGCGCACTGAGTTCGTCTTCAATCGCCTTTAAGTTTTGATGTGTCTTCTTTTTCTCTTGCTGTACACGGTCGGCAATCAATTTTGCATTTTCTGCGTTAAGACGCCCACCTAGAATCGATTCAATCACTTCAGTATCTGCGTCTGTATTATTAATCAACGCGTTTAAAATATCATCTCCACTTGCCTTACCATTCGCTTTAAAATGGTCTTTCAAACGGTCGAGTATCGTTGTATTTGACGGTTTGCCTTGCATGATTTCGCCAGCAATTTTGTGCGCTTCTTGTTCGTCAAAGCGTGTTCGTAAAATGCTTTCCACTAAACCTTGTGTATTTGAATTATTTTCCAACATGCCTAACAATAAATCATCACTCGACGTTTTGATAAGTGTGTCCGCTTGTTGATGAATTTGGTTTGCCAATTGTTGGTCTGTTTTACCTTTAACATCAATCTGTTTCGCACGTTGAGCCGCTTCTTGTGCATTAAAAATCTCACCTAATATCGCTTCAACTGCTGCACGTTTGTCATCACTTTGTTGAAGTTCCGTTAAAATCGTATCATTTTGCGCGTTCAGTTGATTCGCTACCGTTTTCGCATCCTCAAGCAAAGTCGCCTTTTCAGTCCCAGAAATGTCCGTACGTTTTTTAATGTCTTGTTCAAAGTTTTGTAGATGTTGACGTTTTTCTTCAAAATAATTGTCAGACTTGTTTTCCACGTTTTCTGAAACGAAATGGTCAATGCGTGTGATTGCACTGTCAATGCCTTGGAGTGGTGTCAGTTGGTTGTCTCGCGCTGCATGTTCTTGTTTAAGTGCATCGACATCGTTCTTAATATGGTCTTTCAGGGCACTTGCATCTTGTTGATCATGATGGGGTGCTACGATTGTTTGTGCTAAAGAAGATTGCTTTACTTTGTTCTCGTCTTCTGTTGATGTCGCTCTTTTTTCGGTTTCAGCAGTCTTTGTCTCTGTTGACGTTACATTTTCACGCGCTTCAGTTGATTCTCGTTGACCTTCATCAACCTTTGCCTTTAACGCGCTAATTTTTTCATCAATGGCATCTAATTTAGGTTGTATTTCATCATCCGATTGAGCATCATGCGCTAGACGATTAGCTGTTTCTGCTTCGTCAACAATCGCTTCAATATTTTTTGATGACGTATCATATTCACGAATTAACGAGAGAAAGTCATTTTTATAATCCGTATTTAAATATTGTAACGCCTTCACTTTTTTATCTGCATTTTCACGTAATGTTTTCAAATCATCAGTCGTATCTGTCTGAGCTATCGCTGTCATATCGTGTGACAATGTTGAAGGCATTTGCAGTCCACTACCGACCAATAAAAGGACCGTACCAGCTTTGACTAAACGATGACGCATGTTTTGAGATGAAGGGGATTTTCGTTCTGTCATGCCATCATTCCTTTCTATAACATGACTCTATTATAGCGCGTATTGAATACTTTTTAAATAAAGATAAGATATATTGCAAATTGAAAATAAGTAAAAAAGGAAGAGACTGAGCACTAACACCCAGTCTCTTTCAAGTTTCAGTTATGCATTAATGATACGTTGTAATGTCTCGTATAATTCCGTTTCATTCGTTGTATCTAACAATTGTTGTCGTTTGTCATCATGCATTAAGTTTTTCGACAGTTGTTGCAACACTTTTAAATGCGTATCATGACTTTGTTCCGGTACAGCGATTAAAATGACGAGTTGTGGCAATGTCCCGTCTAAACTTTCCCATTGTACCCCTTGATCATGTTTAAGTACGCCAATAATCGGTTGACGTACCGCGTTGGTTTTCGCATGGGGCATGGCGATGTGCATACCAAGGGCCGTCGTTGATTCTGCTTCACGTGCTAGTACGGCTTCTTTTAACACCGCAGCATCTGTCACATAGTTTGCGTGCACTAAGCGATCAATCATCGTATCAATGGCTTTGTCCCTATCCATTGGTGCTGCTGTTTGAATCATCACTTGTGGATTCAACATGTCTTCTACGTCTGTATCTTTAGTCACCTTCACTGTAGATGTTGGTGCGCCAGTTACCGCTTGCGTGGCTGTCGGATGCTTTTTAAATGTTAATACGAGTGCTGTCGTGACAAAACTACCGGCTAATACAGCGACGATAAACATGAGCACCCCCTCGATACCACCTAATACTGCAACAATCGGTCCACCGTGCGCGACTCTATCACCGACATGACCAAGCGCAGCAATAACCGAAGCCACCATCGTACCGATCATATTAGCTGGAATAATACGTAATGGATCCTGTGCCGCAAATGGAATCGCACCTTCTGTAATCCCGAAAAGTCCCATCGTAAATGAAGCCTTCCCCATTTCAATTTCATTGCGGTTGAATTTACGTTTTTGAATAAATGTCGCAAGGCCAAGTCCAATCGGTGGTGTACAGACTGCTACTGCGACCATTCCCATGACGCTATAGTTGCCTTCCGCGATTAAAGCCGAACCAAACAAAAAGGCAACTTTGTTCACTGGACCGCCCATATCAAACGCAATCATCGCACCGATAATTAAGGCTAAAATGACAATATTTGCGCCTTGCATTCCTTTCAGCCAAGTTGTCAAAGTTTCAAAAACTGCTGCAATGGGCGCACCTAAAATGAAAATAAAGATCATGCCGACGAGAACCGACGCGATAATTGGAATAATAATGATCGGCATAATTGGTGCCATCGCTTTCGGCACTTTAATATTTTTAATCCATTTCGCAATATAACCTGCTAAGAAACCGGCAACGATACCGCCTAAAAAGCCAGCCCCCGCCGTACTACCGTAAAAACTACCGTCCGCTGCAATCGCACCACCGATCATCCCTGGCACGAGACCTGGCTTATCGGCAATACTCACCGCAATGTAACCGGCCAATATCGGCACCATAAAGCTAAACGCTAATGCACCAATTTTTTCGAACGGTTTCCAAAATGAATCATCGGGAATCACTAAACCTTGTGTCGCTGTTTTTTCACCACCTAATGACAATGCCAACGCAATCAGTAGCCCTCCGACAACGATAAAGGGCACCATAAAGGAAACCCCATTCATTAAATGTTGATAGACCATTTACATGCCCTTTTGCTTATTTTCGCTTTGATGTGAAGGTGTCCCAGTTGTTTCAGCTTGTCCTGTCGCATGATACACCGGTGCTTCCCCTTGCACTACACGTTGGATTAAGGCTTCCGGTTGATGAATGCCTGCTCTGACACTTTCTTTCACGAGCGGCTTACCATTGAACCGTGATAAATCCACTTGTCTATCCGCAGCAATAATAATACCGTCTGCAGCTGCGATTTCTTCAGCTGTTAACACATTTTCTGCACCGACACCCCCTTGCGTTTCTACTTTAATCTCAATGCCGAGTGACGTTGCGGCTTGCTCTAACTTTTCTTGTGCCATATATGTATGCGCAATACCGTTTGGACAAGATGTAACTGCGAGTATTTTCATACGAATGCTTCCTCTCTTCATAAAATTCATACACCTCCATCTTATCCGCTTCACCCATGCAATTCAATGTATTCTTGAAGCGCTTACAAATCTTCAGTCTCTTCATTTGAAATTTAAACCAAAAAAGCACGTAACAGCAATTGAACTCGCATGTCACGCACTTTACTATCGTTTTATGATTGGATTGATGCATCGTAAATTTCTGTACAATATCCTTTGAAGCCACAGTTCGGGCAAGTCAACAGTCTTGTTTGAGACGTATGAGGTGCAAATAACCATGTTCGATATGGCGGTTTAAACTGCTGCTGGCAATTCGGACACATGTAACTGACTTGCTGATAGTACGTATGTGTCATTTTTTGTGCTACTGTGATCGCACTTCCAAATCCTAAAACAGCTGGCCATACTTGACGAGATTTCCAACTTAGTCCAATCCCAATCACTTCAAATAAAGTGGCTGTCGCTCCCATCCATAACATATGTTTCATAAGACGTTGATGTTGTGGTTTTTGTTTCATCGCATCTTCAATGTCAGAAAGGTTTTTAACAGGTGCACGTGATGAATCCAGTATCATCTGTTGCATTTGCTTCATTTGTTTCAGTTGCAGTTGTTGTTGGCGAATTTCTGCCTCAGTTTCTTCCACTTTACGCGTTAATAATGTACGCACCGTTTGAAGTGTGCCATCCGCTGACAACATCTGCTTGATTTCTTTAAGACTGAGACCTAATGACTTCATCACTAAAATCAAATGCAACTGTTCCACCTCACGCTCCGTATACATCCGATATTGGTTATCGTCCGTGAAAGCAGGTTTTAAGATGTGCTGATGATCATAATACTGAATGGTTCTTTTTGAAAGTCCAAACATATTCGCAAGTTCACCTGTCGAATAATGTGACATCGATTTCACCTCCATACTTCATGTATAGCCTATGACGTCACGTGACGGTCAACAATTTCATGCATTATTTCGATCATTTTTTCAGGCTCATCGACAAACGGGGCATGTGCCGTATCTTGAAACGCGTAAAAACGTTTCTCTACAGACCCGACATGCTCGAAAAAGGCTTTACTGTCTTCGTATGTCGTCTGCATATCGTGTACCCCTTGTAAAATATAAAATGGCACCTTTATTTCCTGGGCAATATCATTTAAATTCGTATGTGCCATTTCGCTCGTTAAATGTTCAAATGTAGATAAACTGCCTCTGACAATATTAATTCTTTCCATTAAACGGTAATACGGCGTCTGCATCATCACACGAAACATGCGCCAAACGGAATAGCCACGACTTGAAAATCCGACATGATAACGTGCAGTATAGCGTTGTCTCGCCTTTTCATATTGGCAATCTTGGTTAAAATCACGTGTTAAATGAATCGCGTTTAATTGTTTAATCGCGCGTTGATTGCGTTCTTCATGTGCTAAAAAGCGTAAATGGTGCAAAATACACTGTTCATTACGAAAAACGTCCCCGAGCTGTCCCATACCAATATAGGCGGCAATATATTCAGGATAACGATGCGCGGCGTGTGTGCCAATAATAGTTCCAAATGAGTGGCACATCAAATACACTTGGTTTTGTTGAAAATGATGACGCAAAAATTGAATCAGCTGATACAAATCTGAAATCAAGTCTGCCATTTCAACTGTTTCACGCGTGTAAGACATCCCCGTCCCACGCTGATCCCAAAATACAACGGTGTAACGATCCGTCAAGTCAATATGATGAGCTCTAAAAAAGGAATAAAGTGGAAAACCTGGCCCACCGTGAACAACGAGTAATATCGGTTTATCTGTACCTCTTGATTCAATAATGACACCTTGGCGATGACCATTTAAAGTCAAATAGTGTTTCTGAACTGTGCGTCCATCTTGTTCTATGTAAGTTTTCATTTCTACACCTCGCATCTTTCGATAACATTATAATCTATTTTGAGCGATTTGTAGTCTTTCTAGGCTAAGGAAATGACAATCATACAAAAAATCAAAACACAAAAACAGGCCCCGCGATACAGCCGAGACCTGTTTTCATCTATCTATGCATGTGCTTTTTCATAATGATAACCAATTTGATATGTAGACACTTTATTGTTCAAAATCGGGCTTTCCTTCTCTTCATGATGCTGTCTGACATTTTTATGTGACGCTTTAAACACATCTGACCCTAACCATTCACGAAATGCAGCTTCAGATTGCCAAACTGTTAAAATTTTCACTTCATCGTATTCTTTTAAACCATTCGTCTGCGTCACGTACATTTCGATAAATCCATCAATCGTCTCAATACCTTGACGACGGTGGAATCGTTCCATCGTAGCCTCAGCTGTCCCTTTTTGTAATGTCAATTTGTTTTCTGCCATAAACATTGGACTTCATCTCCTTTTACGCATTCGCACTGATCGCGACTGCACCCTTATTGTATCTATCTCCAAATGAGGTACCTTGATTGTCAATACAATACAGACCCACTGTTCAATTGATAACTTCTTTCATTATAATTGATAAAGATTATCATTATCAACCGAAATTATGTCATTAACCCTTTTTATACTTTTTTGTGAGATAGTGCAACCTAACCCAAGTTAAAATGATAAAGCATATTATACCTCCAATAAAAAGAAGGTCGTTACGATAATAAAAAGTGAAGATTGTTGTCCAAATGGCGAGAACAATCACCAACATTCCCGCCCAAATGAACCATTGTCTCCGAACAGTATCATGATAGCGTTCATCAATTTGTTCAAAGTCGATATTGGCAATTAAAGGATCTAATTTGAATACATGAATCACGAGTAAAAATAAAAAAATAAAACCAAAAACGACAAGTGAAATAATCATTGAGTTGCTCCTTTTTTATATGATTTTAGTTAATAAAAGCATAACATAAATAAATGATTTAAAGGGGTGTTCGATAATAAAAGGCAAATTGGCTTATAAAATGAGCGTGAAAGATTTTCAAGATATTTATAACGTCTATAGTGCTTATATATTGTTTTTAGATTATAATAATTTACAAGAATTTGAATAAAGGAGGGTTAATATGGCTACATTTGATGCTCACAAATTAAAAAAAGAATGTTTTGATTGGTACAACCAAGAATTAGCGTTTTCTAATTTGTCAAACAATGTAGTAAGAATAGACTCTCCTTTTAAAGATCACACTTTAGACAATTTGATTATATATGCTATATACGATCAATCTCGGGACATCATCACTTTAACAGACGATGGCTATACTATATTCGGATTAGAAAACAATGGGGTTTTCATAAACAAATCGAAAAAGCGCAAAAAAATCTTTGAAGAACATCTTTCAGCATATGGCATTAAATATAATGATATGACTCATGAAATTTTTGTTAAATCTAATTTAAAAAACTTCAATAAATCTAAACATAATCTATTACAGTGCCTTATATTCGTGAATGATATGAAAAAATACGTTGATTAACTTAATTTTTCCAAGGTGCTCCCACGTACCCTTGTTTTTTACTTTCTTGCGGTTAAAGAAGTGCCTATCATGTTCCTTGAAAAAGAGGAAAGAAACATACCATATAGATGATGGCTTAATATATTTAGCCCGCTACCTTCACTCAATAAAAAGACCGGGAGATGATGATATGCTCCCAGCCTTTAGTTGATTCAATCAATCGTTATTTTGTTTTTGTACCGATTGAAAGATATTTCGTTTCAAGATAAGGTTCGATACCTTCAATACCACCTTCGCGTCCGTAACCACTTTCTTTCACACCACCAAATGGCGCATGTGGTGCGGATGGTGCGCCGTCATTCCAACCCACGACGCCGTAATGTAAGTTATTGTAAATATAAAGTCCTGTGCGATAATCGTTCGTGAAAAAGTAAGAAGCCAAGCCAAATTCTGTATCATTCGCTAAATGAATCGCTTCATCAATATCTGAATAACGCATCACTGGTGCGACTGGGCCAAATGTTTCTTCATGCATACATTTCATATCGTGGTTCACATTGGTAATGACGACTGGCTTCAAGAAGTTGCCTCCGAGTTCTTGAATATCGTCTAATTCACGTGATAATCGACCGCCATGTTCCACCGCATCTTGAATGTGATCGATCACTTTGTCGACCCCTTTTTGATTGATGAGCGGTCCGACTTTCACATCTTTTTCCATACCGTCCCCTACTTTTAAGGCGTGGACTTGTTCAATCAGTTGTTTTTCGTATTCTTCTGCAATATCTTCGTGTACATAAATACGGTTGGCACAAATACAAGTTTGGCCTGCATTTCTAAATTTTGTTTTAATCGTTTGTTCGACTGCATGTTCAATGTCGGCATCTTTATGCACGATGAGTGGTGCCAGACCGCCGAGTTCCATTGTGACATTTTTAACGGATGCCGCTGATTGTTCGATCAACTTTTTACCGACTGGTGTAGAGCCTGTGAAAGTCACCTTGTTAATCAGTTCATGTTCAGTGAAAATTTTCCCTGCTGTTTTACCACTCGCTAAAATGTATGAAATCGCATCTTCAGGAATGCCCGCTTCATGTGCTAATTCGACTAAACGAATCGTCGTCATTGGCGTTTGTGTCGCTGGTTTACATACAATCGTACAACCTGCTGCGAGCGCGGGTGCCATTTTACGCGTAATCATTGCAGCGGGGAAGTTCCACGGTGTAATTGCCCCTACCACACCAACTGGAAATTTATCCACTAAAATTTTCTTATCTGGCGTGTTAGCTGGAATCGTTCTACCGTAAATGCGCTTCACTTCTTCGGCATACCAATCCACGTAGCCGACTGCGTAATCCACTTCACCTAATGCTTCTTGATAAGGCTTGCCCCCTTCAAGTGTAATCAGTTCTGCTAATGCTTCACGGTTCTCTTTAATTAAAGTTGACCATTGCCATAATAAACGTGAACGCTCATGCGCATCGACTTCACGCCATGATAAATACGCTTCGTACGCACGTTCAATTTTATGGTGAATTTCAGCTTCTTCTGTAAATGCATAAGTTTTAATGACTGCTCCTGTTGAAGGGTTTTCTACATCAAACTTTGTCATCTTCCATCCCTCTTTCTTTAAGTTAGTGACCGTATGACACTTCATTGCGTATCATACAATTATCGTAACACGTCGTTAAATTTGTTACATACTTTTCACTCAGAATGTGTTAGATTAGATTTATATTTTTAATGAAAGTAGTTGATTCTAACATGACAACCGCAATCCCAAACTGTCCGCAGTGTGATTCTGAATATACTTACGAAGATGGCGGACTTTACATTTGCCCGATGTGTGCGTATGAATGGACAAACGATGCACTCGAGGCAGCTGCTGAACAAGCCGTCATCCGTGATGCAAATGGTAATCCACTTCAAGATGGTGACACGGTGTCAGTCATTCGTGATTTAAAAATCAAAGGCAGTTCTCAAATGATTAAACAAGGTACAAAAGTAAAAAATATTAAACTCGTTGACCCTGAAGACGGCCACGATATCGACTGTAAGATTCCTGGTTTTGGGCAAATTGGTTTAAAATCTGAAGTTGTGAAAAAAATTAAATAACGTTAAAAAATAGGACAACATTGTCGTGCGATACGCGCTCATGCTGTCCTATTTCTATAGATGTTATTAAAATGCTTCGTCGACAGATGCGATGGCTTCATCTATCGTTTGACCTGTCGACAAGGCAACTGCCGCAATGAAACTGCCTTCTACAATTGGGGCATCCACTTTTTCAATACGATGTGTCCCCGTATACATTTCAATTGCCATATCCAAATTCATTTCCGATGAGCCGATATCAAAAAAACAAATCGCATCATCGTCTATATCATTTAATACTGCAGAAATGTCATCAAAAGATGTACCGATTTCGCCTTCAATGCCACCAATTGCGATGACAGTTACATCTTGTGCCATTTGTGCAAGGAGTTCTTGCGTACCTTCTGAAATTTTATCACTGTGACTTACTAAAACGATTTGTGTCACGCTTCATCAGCTCCTATCAGTGCATTTAAAATGTAAACACTACTTTGTGCACCAGGATCAATATACCCGATTGAATCTTTTTTAAAATATGATGCCCGGCCTTTCGTCGCTTCGATATCACGTGTCGCATCGGCATAAGATTGTAACGTTGCTAAATCGACAGTCTCACCTTGTTCTACTGCTTCTCTCGCACGTGCAATGACGTCATACATTGTTTTTTCATTCAAAGTCACTTTTCCGCGTTGGGCCACAGCTTCTTCAAATGCTTTTAACAATTCGACTAAGTTGTCATGATCAATCTCATCTTTTGAGACTTGCGCCATTTTAACAAAACTAAAACCGTATAATGGTCCAGACGCGCCACCCACTTTCGACATGAGCGTCATCCCTGTCGTTTTGAATAAAGCTTGCATCGAGCTGTCGTCTAATTGGTCAGGAAGTGCTTCAAAACCACGTCGCATATTCACACCGTGGTCCCCGTCACCAATCGCACGGTCTAACTCTGTCAAAGCCTCTTCTTCTGTTTCAAATGTTTCTTTTAATGCAAGTAATCGTTCTTTTAAAGTTGCTACGTCCATCTTGGAAACCTCCTGGATTATGTTAAAAAAATCGACTTGTTGTAGGTGCGCGAAATGCTGATAATACGTGTTCGTCATAAGGAACAAAAGTTAATGAGAAGCCTTGCATATCGAGTGATGTCATATAATCACCTACAAACCATCCTTTTACAGTTTTTCCTTCTTGTTCTAACTGTAATGCGACATATTTCGTCACAATATCTAATTCTGATAATGGTGTACCGCCCATACCATTGACCATAACAATCAATTCATCGCTTGTCACTTCAGCTTTCAATTGTTCAATCAAACGTTGCACAATTTGTTCAACCGGTTCAACTGGCACACGTTCTAACCCACGTTCACCGTGAATACCAATACCGATTTCCATTTCATGATCTTCAATATCGAAACCATACTTACCTGTCGTTGGTACAGCAGGCGGTGTTAAAGCCATCCCAATTGTACGAATTTGCTCAATCAATGCTTCGACTTCAGTTTTCAGCTCTGTTAATTTCTTGCCACGCTCTGATAAATAACCGGCATATTTATGAACAAAGACCGTCCCTGCAACACCGCGACGTTTTTCAACATCATCAATCGCAATGTCATCACCTACGACGACCATTTCTACTTGAATGTCTTCCATCGCTGCCATATCTTTAGCCATTTCAAAGTTCATGACGTCACCAGCGTAATTTTTAACAATGAGTAACACACCGTCTCCATTGTCTACCGCTTTAATGGCTTCTAACACTTTGTCCGGTGTCGGTGAGGTAAACACTTCACCACATACCGCAGCATCCAACATACCTTCGCCGACATAGCCCGCATGTGCAGGTTCGTGACCACTACCGCCACCAGAAACTAATGCGACACCAGACGTTTTTTTATGCTGACGTACAACGACCGTATCTGCAATCACATCAATGTTCGGATTAGTCATTTTCAACCCGTCTAGCATGTCTTGCAAAAAGTGCGTTTTATCCTGGATTAACTTTTTCATTTGCTCACCTTCTATCCTAGTTTCTTCTATTATAAGTTTTAAAATGAAAACGTTCACGCAAAAACTATTGTGATATATTTGACAATTCTGTATACAAAAAAGTTGTACAGACGCGCATTCCAACTTACACGTGCTGTACAACATTTTTATGCTATTGATATTGTGTCTAGAAGAAGATCAGTGTCAAAATCGGAACAACTGCTACAACGACAACCCCAACCAGTACAATCGCGATGCTCGCCATTGACTCCTCTACTGGTCCTAATTCTTTTGCTGCCGCTACACCTAACGTATGTCCGCTCGTTCCTAAAGATAAGCCTCTCGCAATCGGATCATCAATGTGGAACCATTTCAATAATTTATTACCTAACGCATAAATAATGACCGCATTTAAAATAACCGCTAATGATGTCAACTCTTTAATACCGCCAATGCCTTCTGATACAGGTAGTGCAATCGCTGTTGTTGCTGCTTGCGGAAGCATTGATGCGATAATGTCACTACCGAATTGAAGTGCTTTTGCGACAAAGAAAATACCAACAAGTGCCAATACAGTACCAATTCCAATACCGCCGATAATACGATGCCAATGTTTCACCAAGACATCACGCTTTTTGTATAAAGGAATCGCAAATGAAATCGTCGCTGGTCCAAGGAAGAAATTAATGATGTCCCCACCAATTTTGTACTTTTCATATGGAATACCTGTAAAGTGTAAGAACGCTACTCCGAAAACCATCGCAACAAAGAGTGGTGCGAATAAGAAAAAGCCATTTGTTTTCTTAAAAAGTACAGTTGCGATTAGAAATGGAATCACTGATAATAAAATACCGAAATACGGTGTGTCTATAGCGAGATGATTAACCATGTGAATGCGCTCCTTTCACTTTCGCTTTCGTACGCGGCGGTGTTGCTACTTTATCTTTCGTCGTCATACGCATTAAAATTTGTGACGCAAAGCCTGTAAATACAAGTAGTAGAATTGTTGAAATAATAATCAAGCCAATAATGAGAATCGGACTTGCACTAATAATGTCTAATGAATTTACAACTGAAATCCCAGCAGGCACGAATAAAAAGCCGATATTATTCGTTAGCGCTGTCCCTACTTTTTCAACTTGACCGAGCTTGATGACACCTGTACATAATAAAACGAACAGTAATACGAGCCCTATCACTGATGCCGGCATAGGAATCGGCATAAATGATTCAATAATACTTGAAACAAACAACACTGACGCTATGACCAACACTTGATGTAAAAAACTGTACGTTTTCTCTTCTTTTTGTTTCACTTTTACAACCTCCCGTGCATCTCTGATTGACTTCATTATATTATGAAAAAATTCACATAGATCGTTTTCATCCCGAAATGCAAAAAAAGAGGCGTGAAATACAAAATCACACCCTTGTCGAACAATCACATGATTTAAATGTCAAATTGAGAAGCAAAAATACACTTTAGGTTGATACAACTTCCCAATTTTCAGCAACCTGAACCTATTTCGTTTCAATCACATCAACCCACCATTTGTCATTTCGAGGCACCCCATCTATCCCCCCAAAAACTGAAGGATGATGTGATGAAGTTTGTTTCATGATGCCATGTGGATGTTTCAAACACAACACTTTCTACAGTTGAGACACTCGCTCCGACTGCAAGAATCGTGCAAGACTCCTGAGGGGATGCGTGCGTACCGCTGACAGTCGACTCTTTACTTTAATAGTGGTTGCTGTTTATCGCAGTAGCTGTCTGACTTCTCAATGTTTGCACTTTTGAGAAGTCTAGTCAGCCTTGCGGGGGCAGTACGACGAAATCTTTGTTACACATGAAATTTCTGTACTGCTCCCAAAATCCACAATGAATGGGTGCGCTGTGAATCAATAAACGGTGTTCCAAAAGCAGGATTTTCGACAGAACTCCCGCGATTTCGGCAAAATTTGGAAATCAATTTTGCTCATCGCTCGGTTCTGCTCAAATCCTGAGCGCTTTTGTCACAACCTCCCCTCAGCCCCTATGAAAGCGCAGCACGATTCAGCAGTTATCAATTGCCTATGCTGACAATGTATCTTGAAATGTTCTATAAAACTTCATGAAATAAAAGAGTGAGACACATCAAACACGCCGTCTCACTCCTCATCATTCCATTCACAACCTTAAACCCATCACCTGCTTAAACTTCTTCATATACGACCGACTCACCTGCATCTTCACGCCGTCCGTCAACGTCACCATATACGTCGAATTAAACCAATGCTCAATCGCCTCAATATGTTGTCGATTGATGACATTCGAACGATGAATCCGAATAAACTGCGCCTCATCCAAACGTTTCTCATACGCACTCAAAGGCTCATGCGTCTCATACTCCCCTTGCGTCGTATAAATCGTGGTCACACCTTGATTGACCGAAATACCAATTACATCAGCAGGGTTCAACATATGAATTCGCTCGCCAATTTCAATCGGTAAAGGTTGCGTCACTTTCACAGCTGAATGTGGCACATGCATGTCTTCGTACTTTTCCTGCTGTGCACGCACTTTTGCCACAGCTTGCGCAATGCGAGATTGATCAAATGGCTTCATAATATAATCTGTCGCATTCAGTTCGAACGCCTGTACCGCATATTGGTCATGCGCTGTCGCAAATACAATCGCAGGCGGTGCTTTCATCTTCTGTATTTTTTGACCTAATTCAATCCCATTTTCATTCATTAAATTAATATCTAAAAACACCAAATCATATTCGTTTACTAACAACGCTTCAATCGTTTCGCTCACATTTTCCGCTTCATCTAAAACGTCAAATCCGCCGATACGATTCAATAAATATATCAATTCATTACGCGCGAGTGGTTCATCGTCAACAATTAATGCACGCATGATTTAATCCTCCTTCTGTTGATAAGGTAACGTACACCATACGCACGTTCCTGTGTCATCACTATCAAAATGTAACGCGGCTTGCTCACTGAACAAACCTTTTAATCTTAAATTTAAATTTTCTAAAGCACTACCTGTTCCTGACTCTGACTCGACCACTTTTTTGCCCAATTGTGTCAGTTTATCTGGTGGAATCCCACGCCCATTGTCACTCACTTCAATACAGAGCTGTTGCGCATCTTTTAAACGCGCCCCGACTTTAATTTTGTTGCCTTTTTTACGGTCTGGAAACGCATGTTTGACAGCATTTTCCACTAGGATTTGAATTAAAAATGGCGGGACGGATGCTTGTTTCACCTTTTCTGGTACATCAAAAGTCACATCGAAGCGTCCTGGAAAACGCGCTTGTTCGAGTGATAAATAAGCCGTCACTTGACTTAACTCTTTCTCTAAAGTAATCGTATTTTGACGCGAACCTTGTAAATTTGAACGAAAGAAATGGCTTAACTCAAGCAATAATTCCCTCGCTTTTTCGCTATCGATACGCACTAATGCTGAAATCGTGTTCATCGCGTTAAAAAAGAAATGCGGGTTCACTTGTGCTTGAAGGGATTTTATTTCCGCATCTTTCAACAACTTACTTTGCATCTCAGCTTCTCCCAATTCGATTTGACTACTAAAAATTTCTGCCAAACCTTCCGCTAACTGCCGTTCAACAAACGTTAAATTAGTCGGATTCGTAAAGTACATTTTTAACGTTCCTGTCACTTTCCCATGCATTTTAAGCGGAATCACCAGCGCGGCATGTAGCGGACAATGCGGATGTGTACAACCAATTTCCTCTTTCGTATGCACTTCTTTAAGCTCACCAGTTTGTAATACTGCTTTAGATAAATGCGTAATAATCTCTTTTTTAGGAATATGATGGTCACTCCCTGCTCCCACATGCGCTAAAATGTCATGTCGATTCGTAATAGCGACGGCGGATACTTTCATCAAATCTTTAATAATCATTGCCACGTGTTTTGCGGAGTCTTCATTGAGCCCCTCTTTAAAATAAGGCAATGTTTGATTGGTCAATTCCAATACATCGTGTGTTTGAACCGCACGCATTTGTTCTTCTTGCTTCAAAGTTGAACTAATAATTGACATAAAAATCGCTGTACCAGCACTATTAACGACAATCATCGGCAGTCCAATCAGAGCAATCAAGTCCATCGCGTACTGTTTATCTTGGGCAAACGAAAAAATACAAATCATCTGAACAATTTCCATCATGCCACCGATCAATGCACTTTTCGCAATCGTTGGATATTGATGTTGTTTAAGCGCTTGACGTCCATAATATCCAGAAATGAGTCCAATAAACAGGGAAGAAATTAAATATGTATACGCTTCTGCACCACCCATATAAAGGCGGAAAATACCAGATAAAATGCCGACAAACACACTGACAAAAGGGCCTCCTACCAGTCCTGCGACACCGATTGTCAGCACACGTGTATTCGCTAAAGAAACATTATCATCTAATTGAAAATAAATGCTCCCCGCTAAAATATCCCCATTTTTAATGACGATACCCGTAAAGTTAGACAACAGCGCAAAGAGGCTAAAGACGATACACAACTGCCACTTTGATGCCCATGCTTGTCGCTGTTGCATCGTATGCTTGAAGTATTTTGAATTCATTAAAATATATGCCAATATAATAATGAGTCCGACACGCTCCAAAAGTAATATCGTTAAATTAAACATCGATTTTGGCTCCTTTTGCAATGATGAGACTTTTTGAAACTTTATTCTAGTTTATCACAACACAACAAACATGCCCGATAGATAGAATGACTAATTTTTTACAGTTACAATGATTTAATATAGAAAAACACCGCCACGACCTAACTTTTGCCAGAAAATGACGGTGCTGTATGTGTGAGTGCTTTTTATAACAGATGATTAAGCAGGGATTTCTGCACGTTTTGCACTGTGACGACGAACGATTGCCGCCATCATAGTAGATACAATGCCAAAAATCATAAAACCAATCAACATCCACATCGTACTATTCAATTCAATACCTTCATTTAAATACAAAATACTTCTTAACATATCTGCATAATGCACGAGCGGATTCCAGTCTACCATATATTTTTGGTAAAACTCTGGCAACATTTGTTTCGGTAATGTCACCATTTGCATACTAAAGAACATTAATAAGAAGAAAATAGGTACAGATTTCATTCCGAGCCATGTCATTGTACCTAAGATCAAGCCAACAAAGCCCATCATCGCAAGTGCAATAAACGTTGCTGTCGCATTGACATCATTAAAGTTGAAATCCAGTACACCTTGCATAAAGTAGACAAACGCAAAGGCGCCGATAAATGCAGTGACTGCTGTCATCACAACTTGACCTAACGCTGCAGTCAGACGATGACGTATAGAAATATTGTTGCTCGTTCTAAATGCGAAGAACAATAAAACAGAAATGACGATAGATCCCATCCATACAGGCATGAACATTAAAAATGGGCCATTACCGCCTGCTTGGTGGTCACCAACTTTATTCATTTTTTGTTGCTCAGCTTTAACGGGTTGTGTTAAACCTTGAATATCTGACGCTTTCACTGTCACATTTTGGCTCTCTAACGTTTTTAAACTTTGTGCTGTAATGTTTTGGTTCACTTGATTACTCATACTATTAAGAATTTGTGATACCATTTGAGAAATCTGTGTCCCCGCACCTTCATTAACAATCGTTTTGAATGTCGCTTGTTGTGGCTTCATATTTTGCGCACCACTCTTTTGAGCCATTTGTTGCGCAACTTCTAGAGGGATTTCACCTGATTTCACTTTTGCTTCCATCTCTTGTTTTTTAAAGTTCCCCACAACACTTTGCGTGTGACTCATCGCATGTTCAGAAAAATCTTTTTCAATGACAATCGCACCGAAATAATCTTTATTTTGCATCCCTTGTTTTAAGTCTGCTTCACGATCGACTTTAATCCATTTTACTGTATCCGAATCACTTTTCATCAACTTAGATTCTAAATTTTTAGCGATATTCATTTCTTTATCTTGAATTTTGATTCCTTTATCCGCATTTACTACGGCAATTGGAATGTTTTTAGGTTTTGGAGTGAACTACTCACCACTTAGCTAAAACCTAAAAGTTCTTAACGCTTGAAGTGGGAGCTTCTTGGGAATAGAGCGTACTTGTAAGTGTATTTCTTTACTAACAGATGTTTCTCTTATTGACCAAGCTATCCCCGTAGTCCCTACGGTTATCGGTCTTTTCTAAGATAATGTTTGCATTCGTAGCCCTTCGGTCAAAATATTGATGCTCGCGTTGATATCTCGGTCATGGTGAGCATGGCAAATAGGACAAGACCATTCTCGAATTTTGAGATTTTTCTTGCCATCATTATGTCCGCACTCTGAACAGACTTGACTTGATGGAAACCATTTATCAATCTTGACTATTTCACGTCCATACCAGTTAGCTTTGTATTGTAGCTTAGTCACAAAGCTAGACCATGACACATCAGAAATACTTTTAGCCAGTTTATGATTTCGCAACATACCTTTTGTGTTTAAGTCTTCAATACAGATCATATCGTGATTTTTGATAATCTCTGTACTCAACTTGTTTAGAAAGTCAGTGCGTTGATTCATTACTTTTTCATGTAGTCGTGCAACTTTCTGTTTTTGTTTCTGGTAGTTTTTGGCTTCAAAGAGATGGATACCCTTCTTTTTGGCTAACAGGGCACGTCTCGACAACTTACGTTGTTCACGTTTTAGTTTCTGTGCCATTTTCGAAGTGAACTTATTATTATCAATCTTTTGACCGTCAGAAAAAATGGCAAAATGAGTAATTCCAAGGTCAATTCCAATTGCAGAATTAGTTTTAGGAAACTCGGCAACTTCTTCTTTGCACAACAAAGAAACATAGTATTTACCGCTTGAACGGCGTGATATTGTAGCTGATTTGATCATACCTTTAGGTTGTCTATGAAGCTTTATTTTAACTAATGACTTCAACTTAGGAACTTTGATGAATTTATTATCAATCAAGGAAATTGTGCCATTTTGATTATTAGTGGTATAACTTTGAACGGGATTCTTCTTACTTTTGAACCGAGGAAATCCAACAGCTTTATTTCTAAAGAAATTCTTATATGCCTTGTCTAAATTGAGTTGTGCATTAGCCAAGGCAAGGCTATCTACTTCCTTCAAAAATGGGAATTCATTCTTATATTTAGCTGGTGTCGGGAACTTCATTTTTTAGAAGAAACATGCTTAGTTTCTTCATAAGCTTTCATTCGATCATCAAGCATGAGATTGTAGACCTTACGGACACAACCGAAAGACTTAGCGAAGAAAATTTTTTGTTCTTCAGTTGGATAGATTCTAAATTTATATGCTTTGAATCGTTCCATAAGCTACCACCTCTCTATTTATGATTATAACCTTGATTATGAATATATTTTTTTATAACGTCAATTGGTGCGCCACCAGTTGTCAAAAGGCAAAAACTTCTAGACCAAAACATTTCTTTCCAAAGAAACTGTCTTACTTTTGGAAAGTCTCGTTTTATCAAACGCTAACTGGCACTTTTATAGGTATTGATGAATTTTGTCAATTCTGTTTTTGGTTGCGCTTTGAACATAATATGAACATGGTCTTTATCATGATTCCACTCAACTAGAGTCATATGATAAGACGCTGCAATTCGTACAAAAGTTGTTTTAGCAAATTCAGAAATTTTATCATCAATCACTTGTCTACGGTATTGAGTAACCAACACAGGATGATAATAGAGAAGAAACACCAAATGATTATTAATATCTCATTTCATGTTATATCAACTCACTTCTTATATAGACTGGTTATAACATAGAACAAAATAAAAAGGAGATGAGCCTTGCATGTCGGTTTTCGAGTTACCAACGGCATTCATCACCCACCTATAGAGGATGGGAGACTTCTGCCTGAATTAAGTTAAAATATTCATATAATGACCTCCCTTTAAAACGCGTCTTACATTTTTGATTACTGTTCTATTCTAATCGGTTTGTCACAACATACAACATGCAATATATGGCAATTTGTTTGTTATTCGACATTTTGTAGTACATTGTCGTAGTATCTTGAATCATAAAAAAGACTTGCCCCCATTAGAGAGGACAAGCCTGTTCATTGCCTTATTCATGATTGAATTGAGAATTGTAGCGCGGTGTTGATTATTTGTCTTCTTTTTCTTTACGACGTCTGCCGATTAAGAATAAGCCTCCAAGTGCTGCAAATAATCCACCTAAAAGTGCACCATTTTGTGTGTTGCTCTCACCTGTGTCTGGTAATTGTTCAGACTGTTGTTTGTGATTTGCTTTTTCTGAAGTTGAACCTTTTGCATTCATGTCATCAGAAGTTGTTTGGCTACCACTTGGCATTGGATCCATGTCTGTCGCAGATGAAGTCGCATGATTGTCACCTTGTTCAACCGGCGTATGGTCGACGTTTGAATTTTGTTTTACATTGTCGTCATGATCAGTAACACCATGTCCTTCATCTGTGCCTTGATTCATGTCACCGCCGTTGTTTGTATTGTTATCCGTTTCATCTGTACCTGGTGTCATATCGCCATCATTATCTGTAGCACCGTTATCTTCAGTTGGTTGCTTACCGATAGTGACTGGTACGGTGATATGGTCTGTTGTACCGTCTGGATATGTGATAGTCACGCTCACATCTGTCGTACCCTCTTTTGTACCATCAGGTAATTGATTTGGGTCATCAATCGTAATCGTTGGTTGATCACCATCTGTTGGGTAACCTGGAATTGTGATTGAACCTTTCACTTCATCTTCCGTTACTGGCGTACCATGATCTTTGTTGACACCTTCTGTTTCTGGCGTGTACTTATCATTATCCGCTTGCTTACCAATTGTCACTGGGACTGTGATGTGGTCCGTTGTGCCGTCTGGATATTTTACTGTTACATCGACATCCGTTGTACCTTCTTTTGAACCATCTGGTAATTGACTTGGATCATCAATTGTGATTGTTGGCTGGTCTCCGTCTGTTGGGTAACCTGGAATTGTAATTGAGCCTTTCACATCATCTTCCGTTACAGGCGTACCATGATCTTTGTTGACACCTTCTGTTTCTGGTGTGTACTTATCATTATCCGCTTGGTCACCGATAGTCACTGGTACGGTGATGTGATCCGTTGTTCCGTCTGGATATTTTACTGTTACATCGATATCCGTTGTACCTTCTTTTGAACCATCTGGTAATTGACTTGGATCATCAATTGTGATTGTTGGTTGATCACCATCTGTTGGATATCCCGGAATTGTGATTGAACCTTTCACATCATCTTCTGTTACTGGCGTACCATGCTCTTTGTTGACACCTTCTGTTTCTGGTGTGTACTTATCATTATCTGCTTGGTCACCGATAGTCACTGGTACGGTGATGTGATCCGTTGTTCCGTCTGGATATTTTACTGTTACATCGATATCTGTTGTACCTTCTTTTGAACCATCTGGTAATTGACTTGGATCATCAATTGTGATTGTTGGTTGATCTCCGTCTGTTGGATATCCCGGAATTGTGATTGAACCTTTCACATCATCTTCTGTTACTGGCGTACCATGCTCTTTGTTGACACCTTCTGTTTCTGGTGTGTACTTATCATTATCCGCTTGGTCACCGATAGTCACTGGGACTGTGATGTGATCCGTTGTGCCGTCTGGATATTTTACTGTTACATCGATATCCGTTGTACCTTCTTTTGAACCATCAGGTAATTGATTTGGGTCATCAATCGTAATCGTTGGTTGATCACCATCTGTTGGGTAACCTGGAATTGTGATTGAACCTTTCACTTCATCTTCCGTTACAGGCGTACCATGCTCTTTGTTGACACCTTCTGTTTCTGGTGTGTACTTATCATTATCTGCTTGGTCACCGATAGTCACTGGTACGGTGATGTGATCCGTTGTGCCGTCTGGATATTTTACTGTTACATCGATATCCGTTGTACCTTCTTTTGAACCATCTGGTAATTGACTTGGATCATCAATTGTGATTGTTGGTTGATCTCCATCTGTTGGATATCCCGGAATTGTGATTGAACCTTTCACTTCATCTTCCGTTACTCCTGTGCCGAAGTCTTTCGTAATTGGTGTTGTTTCTGGCGTGTACTTATCGTTATCCGCTTGTTCACCGATAGTCACTGGTACGGTGATGTGATCCGTTGTGCCGTCTGGATATTTTACTGTTACATCGATATCTGTTGTTCCTTCTTTTGAACCATCTGGTAATTGACTTGGATCATCAATTGTGATTGTCGGTTGATCTCCGTCTGTTGGATATCCTGGAACAGTAACTGAGCCTTTCACTTCATCTTCCGTTACTCCTGTGCCGAAGTCTTTCGTAATTGGTGTTGTTTCTGGCGTGTACTTATCGTTATCCGCTTGTTCACCGATAGTGACTGGTACTGTAGTGTGGTCCGTTGTGCCATCTGGATACGTTACTGTCACACTTACATCTGTCGTGCCTTCTTGTGAACCATCCGGTAATTGACTTGGATCATCAATTGTGATTGTTGGTTGATCTCCATCTGTTGGATAACCTGGAACAGTAACTGAGCCTTTCACTTCGTCTTCTGTGACACCTGTACCAAAGTCTTTCGTAATTGGTGTTGTTTCTGGTGTGTACTTATCATTATCTGCTTGGTCACCGATAGTCACTGGGACGGTGATGTGATCCGTTGTTCCGTCTGGATATTTTACTGTTACATCGATATCTGTTGTTCCTTCTTTTGAACCATCTGGTAATTGACTTGGATCATCAATTGTGATTGTTGGTTGATCTCCATCTGTTGGATATCCCGGAATTGTGATTGAACCTTTCACATCATCTTCTGTTACTGGCGTACCATGCTCTTTGTTGACACCTTCTGTTTCTGGCGTGTACTTATCGTTATCCGCTTGTTCACCGATAGTGACTGGTACTGTAGTGTGGTCCGTTGTGCCATCTGGATACGTTACTGTCACACTTACATCTGTCGTGCCTTCTTGTGAACCATCCGGTAATTGACTTGGATCATCAATTGTGATTGTTGGTTGATCTCCATCTGTTGGATAACCTGGAACAGTAACTGAGCCTTTCACTTCGTCTTCTGTGACACCTGTACCAAAGTCTTTCGTAATTGGCGTTGTTTCTGGCGTATACTTATCGTTATCCGCTTGTTTGCCTGTAACGACTGGTACTGTTAATTTGTCTGTTGAACCATCTGGATACGTTACTGTGACACCCACATTCACTGTACCTTCTTCTGTTCCATTTGGAATTTGAGTTGGGTCGTCAATCGTAATTGTCGGTTGATCTCCATCTGTTGGGTAATCCGGAATAGTGACTGCCCCTTTAATTTCATCTTCTGTTGCAGTAGTGCCATATTCCTTATTGATTGTTTCACTTGTCGGATCGTATTGTTCTGCAGTTGGCACAGCTTCTTGAACTAAAACTGATGCGAATACTGTTTCTTTTGAACCATCTGGATATGTGACGACAACAGGTACATTGTAATTACCTTTTTCCACATCTTGATTTGGTGAAATTGAAATCGAACCATCTTCATTAACAGTTGCCCATTCTGGTACATTATTACCACCTTCAAACTTTGTTCCATCTGGTAATGCTGCACCATCTTCATTTGTAGGTGTAGGAATTGTTACTGTTTGCTCTTGTTCAACTGTTGTTGTTGGATATACAGGTTCATAGGTTGTCGCATTTTCTTGTACTTGGACGATCAGTGAGTCTGCTGCAACGTCATTCCCTCCTGAAACGATATAAACTGTATAGATTTCACCTGTTTTCGCATCATCAGGAATAGTAAATGTGCCTGCCGCTTCAGCTTCCTCTACTGTAGTGACATCTCCACTCTTTTGAACGACATTCCCTTTTGAATCTCTCCACTCAACATGCGTAGGTAATGGTGACAATGCTGTAGAAGTCACATCAATGATAGCCGTATCGCCACGTTGTGCTGGGTTGGCTGTCACATCAAAGTTCGTGATGTCTACAGTTGTTTCAATTGTTTCTACAAGCGCAAAGTTCACATTCACCCAAGCATTTTTAGCTGGTCTATGATATGGCACTGTTTGTGGCACAAAAGATAAGTTACTGTTAGGCGAACGGAATAAAGGTGACGTGAATGATGAATAGCCTTTAACCAAGTTGCCTTTATTATCCAACACATAACCATAGAGATAATCTTTATTCAATGAGCCTGAAGGGAAACGTAATGTATACGCACCGCTTGCATCAGTTTTACCCGTCACTGTCGCAGAAATAAATTCTGGATGGTCAGTGAATAATTGGTGTGCTGCTGCCGCTTGTTGGTCTGTTGGTAACGATTCGACTTGTGCTTTATACGCTTGCGCACCAGCACTTGTTAATGAAGACATGACAACTTGATAACCTTCACGTGCAATATCGCCTGAGTTAAAGTTTGGACCTGTCGCAGAGTTCGCATAGTCACCTGAACCTGTCTCAGACCATACTTTACCACTGACAAATTCACTTGTGCTCGTTACTGCTGGGTTTGATATAGGTCCCTCATTGTCTTGAATCCATTTGCTTGGATCTGTAGTCATGTAATCGTTCGTTGGTATCACACCCATAAAAATACCTGTACGTTGCATGTTCGTACCGATAAGTGGAAATTGACCAATGTTATTACCTGTTACGGAATTAATATATGATCCAGGGAAGAAACCACCTGCTTGACGTAACATTGTCGCTGTATTACCGTCAGCTGTTTTGTAGTCATCAATCCATAAACGATAGTATTGACCACTTGTTGCGTTATATTTATGTGCTTTACCGTTTGAGTCTACCCATGCTTCACGCAAATCAAATGCATAAGCACCAGGACCTACTTGGCTACCACCACTTGAACTCAATTTGTTTGTCGTACTTGCTTGATACACCGGTGAAACTGCACCGTCCGTATCAATCCATTGCATATACACTTTTGTGCCTTCTGGAACAGCTGTTAAACCGTTTGACATTGTCGCTGGTGTCCCTGTATCCACAACCCAGGCACGACCTGACAATGTGTTTGCCGCATTTGTTGCGTCTGTTTGTGACTTGATGTAGCCATTTGCGAGTGCATCAGCCACAATGATGTTATCTTCTTCTGATACCACATCATTGCCAGAAGGACTATTCGCTAATGCTGCGCGGAACATTGGACTATTCTCAGTTAAAGCGATAGACTCTTCGTTCGTGAGTTCAGAATCTCTAGCTGCCAAAAGTGTCACACGTGGTGATAAGGCATCTTGTTGATCAGCTAAATCTTTAAGTAATGCGAAATAGACATCTTCTGCTGTTGGATTGTCTTGACTTAATTTCAAGCGTTCAACTGTTGCATCCACTTGTTCTGCTGAAAGGTTTGTGTTTTGAGTTAAATATTCACGTGTGTAGTTTGTTTTATCTTCTGTAGATGTTAATTGATTGAATTCATTTGAAAATTGTTCTTCTGGTGTAGTCATGGATGGATTTTCTTGCGTTGAGGATGTTTCTTCTTTTACAGGAGTTTGTGTCGTTGCTTCTTCATTTGTTGGCGCTTCTGCTGCTTGCTCTTCTGTTGACGCTTCTTCACTTGTTGGCGCTTCTACTGATTTCTCTTCCGTTGTCGCTTCTTCACTTGTTGGCGCCTCTTCTGATTGCTCTTCTGTTGTTGCTTCTTCATTTGTTGGCGCCTCTACTGATTTCTCTTCTGTTGTTGCTTCTTCATTTGTTGGCGCCTCTACTGATTTCTCTTCCGTTGTTGCTTCTTCATTTGTTGACGCTTCTACTGATTTCTCTTCCGTTGTTGCTTCTTCATTTGTTGGCGCCTCTACTGATTTCTCTTCTGTTGACACTTCTTCATTTGTTGGCGCCTCTTCTGATTTCTCTTCTGTTGACACTTCTTCATTTGTTGGCGCCTCTACAGTTGTACTTTCGTTGGTAGTTGCCTCTTCTGTACTATTTGAATTTCCGTTAGTTGTTTCTGCTTCTTGAGATGTTGCGTCTTCTACTGCTGCCGATGCATCATTTGAATGAATCCCAAAAATTAATGTTGCCCCAACAAGAATTGACGCAGTGCCCACTGAAAAACGACGTATCGCATATCGATTTTGACGGTTAGGTAAAAAATCAACACGCTTTTTTCTAGATTTTTTCATATAATTTATCATCTCCTTAATCAAATTAAATTGTGCTACGAATTAAAGAATATACCATTCTTTTGTATTACACAACTAAAAAAATAGGCGAATTAAGTAGAATGCTTTCATATAATTTATACAATTAATATTATTTGTTTTTTCTTACTTAATTTTTTTAGATTCCTCTTCTAAGCATACGAATGATAAAGTTTTTAAACACCTTTATCATTTTTAACAACTGTAATCTATTAAAAAATAATATGAACTTATTTGGTCTATCATGTGTTCCTGGAAAATAATTAATATATATAAACTTTAAAAATAAGCGTCTATACATATACTTTTTCACACTGGATATCATCCTGTATCACAGATGTATATCATTTCAATATTGATATCTTTTTAAATGATTTTTTATATAATTCAATGTGTTGTATATTTTTTATCAGCAATTTATGTATTGATTCGTATGTCATTGGATAAGTTTTAATCTCAATAAGACATCTGTTGATAATGTGTTGAAAAGTTTTTTGTATTGATTAAAAATTTCGACAGTCAAAAACTAGTGATGCCCCCAAAATAAAAAAGCAGCTGACACCCATTACAGGTATCAGCCACTCCTCTCAATTATTTCAATTCATTTAAATAGCTACGTCCAAACTCAGGCAATGTTACACCAAAGTTATCGGCAATTGTTGCACCGATTGAACTAAATGTTGTATCGCCTTCTAATGCATGTCCGCCTTTAAACTTCGGACTATACATGATGACTGGAATGTATTCACGTGTATGATCTGTACCCGGTGCCGTTGGGTCATTCCCGTGGTCCGCTGTAATGATCAATAAATCGTCTTCGCGCATCGCATCCATCAATTCTGGCAAACGATCGTCAAAATCTTTAATCGCTTGTGCATAGCCTGGCTTATCACGACGGTGACCATATAACGCATCAAAGTCAACTAAGTTTAAGAAGCTTAATCCTTTAAAATCTTTGTTGACGATGTTCATTAATTGATCCATACCGTCCATATTACTTTTCGTACGTACCGCTTCTGTTACACCTTCACCATCATAAATGTCGTTAATTTTACCAATCGCAATGACATCGTAGTCATTTTCTTTTAACGTATTCATCACGGTTTTACCAAATGGCTTCAATGCATAGTCATGACGGTTACTTGTACGCGTGAAGTTGCCAGGTTCACCCACGTATGGGCGCGCAATAATACGTCCAATTAAATATTTCGGATCTTTTGTCAATTCACGGACTTTTTCACAAATGTCATACAGTTCTTCTAACGGAATGACGTCTTCGTGTGCGGCAATTTGAAGTACAGGGTCAGCAGAAGTATAGACGATTAAGTCCCCTGTCTTCATTTGATGTTCGCCCCACTCGTCAATAATTTGTGTACCGGATGCTGGGCGGTTTGCGACAACTTTACGGCCTGACAGTTGTTCGATTTCTTGAACTAACTCTTCTGGAAAACCTTCTGGATACACTTTGAACGGTTGCATAATGTTCAAGCCCATAATTTCCCAGTGGCCTGTCATCGTGTCTTTGCCGACTGACGCTTCACTTAATTTTGTATAATACGCTAAAGGATGTTCAACAGCGTCAATCACTGGTAATGGCGCAATGTTCCCTAAGCCTAATTTTTCAAGGTTTGGTAACTTTTGATCAAATCCTTCAAGCGTATGTTTTAAAGTGTGTGAGCCTTCATCGTTAAAGTCTTTAGCGTCTGGGCCCTCTCCAATCCCAACTGAATCCATCACAATTAAATGAACGCGCTGAAAAGGTACTGTCATCTTAATCACTCCCACATTTATTGAATTCCTTGATTAATAATCTGAATCTACTTCTAAACCTTGCATAATTTGTACGCCGGCACTTGCACCGATACGTGTTGCACCTGCATCAATCATTGCTTTGAAATCTTCTAAGTTACGTACGCCACCAGCTGCTTTCACTTCTACTGATTCTCCCACTGTATCTTTCATTAACTTCACGTCTTCTGGTGTAGCACCACCTGTTGAGAAGCCTGTTGATGTTTTTACGAAATGTGCACCTGCTGCTTTAGTGAGCTCAGATGCTTTAACTTTTTCTTCTTCAGTTAAAAGTGCTGTTTCGATAATAACCTTAACTGTTTTACCTTCTGCAGCTTTAACGACCGCTTCAATATCTTTTTGCACGTCATCATAACGTTGGTCTTTTAATGCACCAATGTTGATCACCATGTCAATTTCATCTGCACCTTTACGGATCGCATCTTCTGTTTCAAATACTTTTGTTTCCGTCGTGTTCGCACCTAATGGGAAACCAATTACTGTACATACGAGCACATCTGAATCTGCTAATTTTTCTGCAGCATAAGCGATGTGTGTTGGATTAATACAAATCGATTTGAAATGATATGCTTTTGCTTCCTCAATAATTTTATCAATTTGTGCACGTGTTGATTCTGGTTTTAACAACGTGTGATCAATATATTTTTCGAAATTCATACGAAACGCTCCTTATTTTTATAATTTCTTGACCCTCTCAATTATACAATTAGATGCTTCAAAATACGATTTTTTTATTTTGGATTGATTGCGATAGAGTCGTATTGAATATGTGCGACGCTTGCTCGTACTTGAACCATTATGGCATGAGATACTGCCGTGTACAAATCGAACAATTTTGAGACAGTCTGATGATGAGCCTCACAGCAATCATCTATAACTAAAAATAAAATATTCAGAAAAATGTGTTGAAATCTGTAAACCTCTGTGCTACCATTGTCATATTCTATTCAAACACTTTAACTTGGTAGAGAACGAAAGCGAGGATGGACGATGGTACAACCTTTCATACAAAATAAACAATATGAAATTGATTTTTTAAAGTTAGCAGCAGCCAATGATTTCGAACCGATTGAGACTGCCTTTATCGAAACACTCGTGTGGGATGAACTGTCTCCAGACGATTTAAAACAAATGAAAGAGCGCAGTGTATGGCAAGCAGATGAGACATTATTTGCATTACGCAATGATTTCACCGATCAACTCGTGCGCTATTATCAACATTATCAACTGAGTCACCAGGCTGTAGCTTATACGGGACCGATTGTACGGCACCATCAAGTCCAAACACAACTTGGTCTGGAATGTTATCGACCACATATTCAAGAAATGTACCATGCTTTTGAGACGTTCCAACAATTTATCACGCAACACTTACAAGATGAAATTCAATATGTCGTAATTGGGCATTACCAGCTCATCGATTTATTGCTCGAGCATCAAGCTGAACGTGAACAGTTACTGACATGGGTGGAACAGCGCAATATTTCGGCACTTAAATCCGAGCTCGGCATCAGTCATCCGCTCGTACGGTTATTGCTCACACCGACACATCAGCAGCTCGAACTTTTAAATACGTTATATCCGCATGATCACGTCATTATTCGCAGTTTGAATCGTTGGCAAACTTACTTTAAATCGCTTCACATCGACACGATTCATCTCGATATTACACCGCAAGCCCCACGTTCATACTATAAAGAAACATTTATTCATGCTCATCTTAAAGATAGCGGGCGAACGTTATCAGGAGGCTATTACAACGGACCACTAGAAGGTTTCGGTTTAGGATTAACATTATGACGAGGAGGAATCGCTGTGCTTACAATCGCATTAGCTAAAGGTCGCCTACTCAAAAGTTTTATCGCCTATTTAGAATCACAAGGTCAAAACGATTTGGCGACACAATTAAAATCTAGAGAACGTCAGCTTCAAATTAAAGTACCACCTTTCCATTTTTTATTCGTTAAAGGCAATGACGTCCCTATTTACGTCGAACAAGGCATTGCTGATATTGGCATTACGGGCAGTGATATTCTCAACGAAACTCAATACGATGTCAATCAACTGCTTGCGCTCCCTTTTGGCCAATGTCACTTTTCAGTCGCAGCGTTTGACGAGACGACGGACTATCGTAAAGTCGCAACTTCATTTCCTAAAACAGCCGGAGATTATTTTAAAGCGACGGGACGCGATGTCGAACTGATCGAATTATCCGGGTCTATCGAACTTGCTTGCGTGATTGGCATGGTCGACGGCATCGTTGACATTGTTCAAACAGGGACGACATTGCGTTCGAACGGGTTAGTCGAAAAAGAACATATTGCAGAAATTCAAGCACAACTCATTACGAATCGACAAAGCTTTTTCACCCAATCATCAGAAATTGATGCATTTATAAACATGTTAGGAGTGTCGCTCATTGATCGTTAATAGCCAAACCTTTTTACAACAATTCGAAACAACAGAAACATTCAATCCTGAAGTTCACGCACAAGTCACTGCCATTTGTGAACGCGTGCGACGTGAAGGAAATCAAGCATTACATGACTATAATCAACAATTTGATGGCGTCAATGTAGAGACGTTGGAAGTGCCAAGATCTGACATCGAAGCGGCGTATTACAGTATAGATGAAGATTTACGTCACGCACTTGAACATAGTTTCCAAAGAATTCGAGATTATCAAACGCAAATCAAATACGACAATCAATATGCGACGCCTGAACTTTATGAAGTGTATCACCCGATTGAACGTGTCGGTATCTATGTGCCAGGTGGTAAAGCGAGCTACCCTTCCACTGTATTAATGACGGCCACACTCGCGAAAGTAGCAGGTGTGAAAAATATCAGTGTCGTCACGCCGCCTCAGTCGAATGGTGTTGCGCCGAGTGTACTCGCAGCATGTCATATTGCTGGTGTGGATCATGTATACCAAGTCGGCGGTGCACAAAGTATCGCAGCACTTGCTTATGGGACAGAAACCATCCCGAAAGTCGATAAAATTGTCGGTCCAGGCAATCAATATGTGGCTTATGCGAAAAAGGCATTGTACGGAGAAGTCGGTATCGATCAAATCGCAGGGCCGAGTGAAATTGCATTAATGATAGATGACACATGTGATTTAGATGCGATTGTCTATGATGTATTTGCTCAAGCAGAACATGATGAAATGGCACGAACATTTGTCATTTCAACAGATTTGGCATTGCTTGAAAGATTAGAAAGCCGTATCCAACAAACACTTAACGGTGCACCACGCCATGATATTTTAAAAGTCAGTTTGCAAGACCATCACTATCTGATTCACGCGACTGATTTTGAAGACAGTTGTCATGTGATGAATACCATTGCCCCAGAGCATGCGTCAATTCAAACCGTACAACCGGAAGCTTATTTACCACACATTCATTATGTCGGTAGCCTATTTTTAGGCGGCTATGCACCTGAAGCGATTGGGGACTATATTGCGGGACCGAGCCACGTCTTACCTACGCAACGGACCGCCCGCTTTCAACATGGTTTATCGGTCAATGACTTTTTAACGAAACATACGGTCATCCACTTATCAAAAGCAACCTATGAAAAAACGTATCGAGATGCTGCACGTATCGCACAAGATGAACAACTGTATCACCACCAACAATCATTAGAAATTAGACAAAGAGGTGACGACGCATGATTCGTATGAACAAAAATGAAAGTCCGATCAAACCATTATCGACAGAGATACTAACCGAACTCATTGAACAGTGTGACTATCACCACTATCCGGACGTAGCGTATGACCGTTTTCGTAAAGCTTATGCGCAATACTACGGTGATACTTTCACGCTCGAACAAATCACTTGTGGCAATGGCTCTGATGAACTGATTCAAAAGTTAATGCTCATCATGCCAGACGGTCCGTGTTTAACGCTTAACCCTGACTTTTTCATGTATCAAGATTACGCACGCCAAGTGAACCGCGATATTCAATTTGTGGATGCTACGCCAACGTTATCTTTTCCACTTGAAACCGTCTTGGACAAGATTCAAGCGATTCAACCGAGTTTCTTCATATTAAGTAATCCACACAATCCGACGGGTCACCGTTTTGATGAAAAATATCTTCTAGCGATTGCTGATGAAATGAAGCGACTTGGTGGTTACCTCGTCATTGATGAAGCGTATATTGACTTTTCGACACCACTCGATATTGCCTTAGAAGACCATATTTTAATCATGCGCACATTGTCGAAAGCTTATGCGATGGCTGGGTTACGTCTCGGTGTGTTGATCGGCACAGAACAAACGATTCAACGCGTTCGTCAAATTGAACACCCTTACCCACTCAGTGCACTGACGATGGCGATTGGGATTCACTTATTCGAAAATCAAGCAGATACAGAAGTCTTTGTGGCACATCAACGCCACTTGAGCGCACGTTTGAAAGCCATTTTACAAGACCATGCGAGTGCACATATGACGATTTACCCGAGCGAGACCAACTTTGTGCTAACTGCTGGACCAAAAGCAATGGCACTCGGACGCTATGTGGAACAACACGGCTTTCTTCCCCGTTTTTACAATGACCCATCTGAAGCAACGATGGCAGGATTTGTCCGCTATTCCATTGCGACAGAAGCACAGTTAGACCGTTTTGAACAAGTCGTCAAAGAATGGAGTGAACGTCATGACATATCAAATTAACCGTGAAACGAAAGAAACGAAAATTGCCATTGAACTTTCAGAAGCGCAAGAAACAAGCCATATCGATACGGGTGTCGGCTTTTTAGATCATATGTTAACACTACTCAGCTTTCACAGTGGGCTGTACTTCAATATAAATGTCGATGGTGATACGTGGGTGGATGATCACCATACCACTGAAGATATCGGTATCGTACTCGGTCAATTATTGTTACAACTGACGCGCGATAAAAAACATTTCGAGCGTTACGGTCAACAATATTTACCGATGGACGAAACGTTAGCGCGTGCTGTGGTCGATATTAGTGGACGCCCTTATTTAAACTTTAACGCGTCATTCAGTAAAGAAAAGGTCGGACAGTTTGATACAGAGTTAGTAGAAGAATTTTTCAGAGCGTTAGTCATCAATGCGCGACTTACGGTACACATCGATTTACTGCACCAAGGCAATACACATCATGAGATTGAAGCAGTATTCAAAGCATTCGCCCGCGCCTTAAAACAAGCATTACGTCCATCACAAGAAGCACGTATTCCTTCATCTAAAGGTGTGATTGAATCATGATTGTTATTGTAGATTACGGTTTAGGCAATATTTTAAATGTCCAACGCGCCGTGCAACATCTCGGGTATGATGTCGTTGTCTCACGTAATCCAGAAGTTATTGAACGTGCTGACCAGCTTATTTTACCTGGTGTCGGTCATTTTAAAGACGCGATGCAAGCTATTGACCGTTATGAACTGGCACCATTATTGAAACGACAACAAAAGCCCATTATCGGTATTTGTCTCGGAATGCAATTGCTCTATAGTTTTAGCGAAGAAGGTCATGTCCCTGGGCTCGGCTTTTTCGAAGGGCATGTGCGTGCGATTGACACACCTTACACAGTGCCGCATCTCGGTTGGAATCAGTTAAAAAGCGACGTCTCAGGTTTAGATAAAGACGTCTATTATGTGCATACGTACCAAGCGCCGATGAATGATGATGTTGTCGCCTATACAGATTACGGCACTCAAATTCCTGGTATCGTCCAACGCGGGACATATATCGGCATTCAATTTCATCCAGAAAAAAGCGGTAATTACGGCTTGGAGATCTTAGCACAAGCATTAAAAGGAGGATGGCAACATGATTAAAATTTGGCCTGCCATTGATTTAATTGAAGGCAAAAGTGTCCGCCTCACTGAAGGAGATTACAACACTTCTGAAGCGATGACGAGAAGTGCAGAAGACAGTATTCAATTTTACAATCAATTTGAAAGTGTCGACCGTATTCATATTATCGACCTCATCGGCGCTAAAGCACAACGCGCAATTGAAATGGATTATATTCAACAACTCATTCAAGCGAGTGACAAACCGATTGAAGTCGGCGGCGGCATTCGTGATGAGGCAACACTTCGCCGTTATTTTGATTCAGGTGTCGATTATTGTATTGTCGGTACACAAGCCATTACGAATACAGCATGGCTCGCTGAAATGAGTCAGTTATTTCCCGGGAAAATTTATGTGTCCGTCGATGCATATCGCACAGCAATCAAAATTAACGGCTGGACAGAAGATGCCGCGTTAGACTTATTTGACTATGTCGCTGAAATTGAAGATTTACCGTTAGGCGGCATCATTTATACAGATATTTCGAAAGATGGTAAATTAGCAGGTCCGAACTTTGAAATCACGGCACAACTTGCACAAGCGACTTCGTTACCTGTCGTCGCATCAGGAGGCATTCGTCATCGACAAGACCTTGAAAAGCTTGAAACTTCAGGTATCACTGCCGCAATTGTCGGTAAAGCCGCAAATCAAAGCGCATTTTGGGAGGGGTTAAGTTGATTAAAAAACGTATTATTCCTTGCCTCGATGTCAAAGATGGCCGCGTCGTGAAAGGCATTCAATTTAAAGGGTTACGAGACATTGGTGACCCTGTTGATTTAGCCATGTACTATAACGAAGCCGGTGCCGATGAACTCGTCTTTTTAGATATTTCTAAAACGGAACGAGGCCATGCTTTAACGTTAGATATTATCCAACAAACCGCTGAACAACTGTTTATCCCATTAACGGTTGGTGGCGGCATTGCTTCACTCGATGACATTTCTGATTTGTTAAAACATGGTGCCGACAAAGTGTCACTCAATTCTGCGGCGCTCAAAAATCCTGAACTGATTCGTCAAGCAAGTGAAAAGTTTGGACGACAATGCATTTGTATCGCGATTGACAGTCAATATGATCCAGCGTTAGATGATTATTTTTGCTGTACACATGGGGGTAAAAAGCGCACGGACAAACGCGTGTATGATTGGGTCCAAGAAGTCGAATCTCTCGGTGCAGGTGAGCTGCTCGTTACAAGCATGGATTTTGACGGGATGAAACAGGGCTTTGACCTAAAACATTTGAATGGGATTGCTGAACGTGTCAATATCCCGATTATTGCGTCGGGTGGTGGTGGCCATGCACGTCACTTTACCGAACTTTTCACACACACGTCTGTCTCAGCAGGACTTGCAGCAAGTATATTACACGACAAAGAAACGACTGTACACGAAATTAAACAAGAACTCGAAAATGGAGGTGTGCCTGTCAGATGGCCTTAAAACCAGATTTTTCAAAAGGATTACTCCCTGTCATTTTACAAGATGTCGATACAAAACAAGTATTGATGCTCGGCTATATGAATGAAGAAGCGTTCCAAAAAACGGTAGATGAAGCAGTCGCTTGGTTTTATTCTCGCTCCAAAGGTCGTCTATGGAAAAAAGGCGAATCGTCTGGACACATTCAAAAAGTGAAAGATATGTATTTAGACTGCGATCAAGATACATTGTTGCTGTTTGTCGAACCGATGGGCCCAACATGTCACACAGGCACACAAAGTTGTTTCGGGACAGAAAGCGGCTTTAATGTGCAACAACTAGAAGAAACAATTGCGACTCGTGCAAAAGAGACAGATAGTGGTTCGTATACACAGTACCTTTTGAATGAAGGAAAAGAGAAAATCACGAAGAAATTTGGCGAAGAAGCGTTTGAAGTCGTCATTGCGGCGACGAAAGATGACCGTGATGAATTGATTGCGGAAAGTGCGGATGTGTTATATCACTTGTTCGTGTTGCTACAAGCACAAGATGTGTCGTTTGCGGAGATTGAAGCGTTATTGGGTAAACGGCATGAGAAACGGAATAATTTTAAAGGTGAACGTCAAGATGTTGAGGAGTGGTAGGTTAAGCCTATACCTAACCTTGATGTTTTGCACGCCAGAGGGATCAGCTGAACTGGATAGTCCCACAAAGCTTCTGCAAATGTCAGCACCTGGGAAAGGGAGACCGTGGTGGCAATCTCCATATCATTTAAAATGGTGCATACTCAACGCAGTGTACTTCAAGTGCTGCATACACATTTTCAGTCTTAAATAAAAAAAACGATTGATTTTGAACACATCCAAAATCAATCGCTTTTTTATTAACACTTAATCAATCGCACCTGCATCTGGATCGCTCTTACCATGAATATAATAATCCACATATTCAGGTTCTAATGGTTGTCTACCACGGATAATGTCAGCTGCTTTTTCCGCTAACATGAGTACCGGTGAATGAATATTACCATTTGTCGTTGTTGGCATCACTGACGCATCCACGACACGTAAGTTTTCCATACCATGAACTTTCATTGTTAATGGGTCTACCACTGCCATTGGATCGCTCGCTGGCCCCATTTTCGCACTACATGATGGGTGCAATGCTGTTTCGGCATCACGACGCACCCAATCTAAAATTTCTTCATCTGTTTGTACGCTTGGTCCCGGTGAAATTTCGCCACCGTTAAATTTGTCTAATGCAGGTTGTTTTAAAATGTTACGTGCGACACGAATGGCTTCAACCCATTCACGTTTATCTTCTTCTGTTGATAAATAGTTAAACACAAATTTCGGTTTTACATACGGGTTCGTCGACGTAATTTTTAAACTACCGCGAGAGTTAGAGTACATTGGACCGACGTGCACTTGATAACCATGCGCCGTTTCTGCTTTTGACCGTCATAACGTACCGCTAATGGCAAGAAGTGGAACATTAAGTTTGGATAATCCACTTCGTCATTTGAACGTACGAAGCCGCCACCTTCAAAGTGGTTACTTGCGGCTGCACCAGTACGGCGTGTAAGCCATTCTAAACCAATGAACGGCATTTTCAGTTTATTTAAGCTTGGTTGCATGGACACAGGTTCTTTACATGTATGTTGGATGTAAACTTCTAAATGGTCTTCAAAGTTTTCACCCACACCTGGTAAATGAATGCGTGGTTCAATACCAAGTGAACGTAAATGTTCTGAGTCACCGATACCTGACAATTGCAATAATTGTGGTGTATTAAACGCACCGCCAGATAAAATCACTTCTTTCGCGAGCACTTTGTGTAAACGGCCGTTACGTTTGTATGTCACACCTGTAACCGTATTACCATCGAAGTGAAGCTTTTCTACAAATGCGCGTGTTTTTACTGTTAAATTCGGACGTTTCATCGCTGGACGTAAATACGCACGTGATGCTGATACACGACGACCGTTATGAATTTGACTATCGAATGGACCGAAACCTTCTTGGCGGAACCCATTCACGTCTTTTGTTTTGCGATAACCCGCTTCAACTGCCGCATCGAAAAAGGCGTGGAATAATGGATTATCAGCTGGACCACGACGTAATTTGATTGGACCATTTAAGCCACGAATCGGATCATCCGCATCTGCACCGAATGTCGTTTCTAAACGTTTGAAGTAAGGTAAACAATGGGCATAATCCCAAGTGTCCATGCCTTCAGGTTGCCCCCATTTTTCATAGTCTAACGGATTACCGCGTTGATAAATCATACCGTTAATCGAGCTTGACCCCCCTAACACTTTCCCGCGTGTGTGGAATACTTTACGGCCACCCATATGCGGTTCACCGTCTGTTTCGTATTTCCAGTCATAGAAACGATTGCCAGATGGATACATTAAAGCGGCAGGCATTTGAATTAATAAGTCCCATGGGTAGTCACTACGCCCCGCTTCAAGGACCAACACTTTTTTATCTTTGTCTTCGCTTAAACGTGCACCTAAAACGGACCCAGCACTACCGCCGCCGATAATGATATAGTCATACATTTTATCGTACGCTTTACTCATAACAAAAACTCCTCCACAACTTTGTATTTTCTCGTCTTTTTATGTACAAAAGTCATGAACTGTCGTGGTTGTCGGTACGTGATGTAAATCATGACTTTCTTCATCAATCTGTTCAACGTCCGTGTTTTAAGATTGGCTAAACCATTTCACTGGTTCAGGGTTCGTATTCATTAAAATATGTTTCGTTTCTAAATATTCTTCTAAACCTTGATGTCCGAGTTCACGGCCGATACCTGATTGTTTGTAGCCACCCCATGGCGCTTGTGCGAAATAAGGATGGAAGTCATTAATCCAAACGGTACCCATTCTCATTTTGCTTACGACGCGTTGGGCTTTACCGATATCTTTCGTAAAGACACCACCCGCAAGACCGTAAATCGAGTCGTTCGCTAAACGGATTGCTTCTTCTTCTGTCTCAAAGCCTTCCACTGTCACAACAGGACCAAATACCTCTTCTTGAACAATACGCATCGACGTGTCACAGTCTGTAATCACAGTTGGCTCAAAGAAAAAGCCATTTTGTAAGTCTTCGCGCTCTGGACGTTGACCGCCGACTGCAATCGTAGCGCCATCTTCTTTCGCAACTTCCATATAATTTTCAACTTTTGCGCGGTGTTCTGCTGAAATCAATGGTCCGAGTTCAGTTGATTTGTCAAAACCGTTACCTAAGCGGATTTTTTTCACCGCATCGATTAACGCTTTTTCGAATTTGTCTTTAATCGCATTATGAACGATAATACGCGAACCTGCTGAACATACTTGACCAGCGTGGAAAAAGCCACCATTCAACGCTTGGTCTACCGCAAGATCAAAGTCTGCATCATCAAAAATAATGTTTGGATTTTTACCGCCTAATTCAAGTGCGATGTTTGTCACATGATCCGCTGCTTTTTTCATAATGTGTTTACCTGTTTTAATACCACCCGTGAATGACACTAAGTCCACGTCAGGATGTGAAGATAAAACATCGCCAATTTCAGAACCTGCACCTAAAACTAAATTGATGACACCTTTTGGAAAACCAACTTCTTCCATTAACTCAAAAACACGAATTGTCGTTAAAGGTGTAATCTCACTTGGCTTCATCACAAGGGAACAACCTGTCGCTAATGCAGGCGCAATTTTCCATGATGCTTGTAATAACGGATAGTTCCAAGGTGTGATTTGTGTCACAACACCGATGGGCTCTTTCACAACTTTGCTTTCTGTATTTTCAATCGGTGAGTTAATCAATTCGCCACCGTCTTTATCTGCTAAACCTGCAAAATACATAAACACGTTATGAATGTCATCCATGTCGACTAATGACTCTTCATACGTTTTGCCTGTATCTAATGTTTCTAAATAAGCTAACTCTTCACGGTTTTCTTTAATTTTGTCCGCAATCGCACGTACTTTTTGGCCTTTCGTTTCACCCGTTTCGTTCGCATAATGCCCTTCGTCAAATGCGCGACGAGCGGCAAGGATGGCACGTTCAACATCTGCTTCAGTTCCTTCTGCCACCTCTAAAATGACCTCTTGATTGTACGGATTAATAATTTCACGTGTTGCTTTATTACTACTCTCGACCCATTCACCATCTATATATTGGCGACGAGATAATCGGTTTACAGCTTCCATCAGTATCCCTCCGTTAAGTTTGTTAAGTTTTTATTTAACGAATTTCACAAACTTAACTTTATCATATGAAAAATGACACTGTCAACTGCTAGCGATTGCTTTACACCTTCCTACAAAAAGCGTTAAATTGATAAAGAATGTTAGAAATTTTTTTAATTAATGACTCGCTTTTCTCAAGTTAAATGTTAAAATGTTTTATGATGATAGGAGGTGTCGTCATTATGGCACGTGCAAAAACATATGAAGCCAAATTAGAAGAAGCGAAAGATATTGTCATTAATTCTATCGCTGAGACGATGGACCTTTATGGCATTAATCGTAGCGTTGGGAATTTGTATGGCATTATGCTCTTTAAAGAAAGTATGACACTCGATGAAATGCGCCAAGAGTTACAGATGAGTAAGCCGAGTATGAGCGCGGGTGTGAAAAAGTTGCAAGAGTTCGATATTGTGAAGCAACGTCTGACACGCGGCAGTCGCAAACAACATTTTGAGGCTGAGAAAGATTTCTTTGAGTTTTTCTCCAATTTTTTCACGCAAAAATGGAATCGTGAAATTTCGATTAATTTGGCTGCGTTGAAAGAGTCTGAGGCAATGATTGATGAGATAATTGCGGCAGATGATGTGGCGGATGATGTGAAAGAAGAGGCGGTTGAGATTAAGGCACAGTTGGAAGATTCTCGTGTGTATTATTATTGGCTTGAGTCGATTAGTAATGCGTTGAAGAGTGGGAAGATTTTTGAGTATTTTCCTATTCCGGAGTCGAAGGAGTAGTGATGAAGCTTTATGCTGTATATGACTGACAGCATAAAGCTATTTTTGTATAGAAAATAAAATTCAAGTTTTGAGTAAGCACAGATTGCTTAATCGTGCTGCGCTTTCCGAGTCGCTGAACCCTTAACTAAATTCGGCTTGATTCAAGTGTACATTTGCTGAAGCCGAATTGGATTTTCGTGTTCAGCTGTTGACTCAGGAGTCTTGCACGATTTTGCAATCAGAGTTTTTGAGAGCCTTTTACTTTCTATCAGGGCTTTTGGTGTGATTTACACCACTTCGACTCTGAGTATAGGTAAAAATACTTCTGCATCTCTTTTCCTCTTCTTCTTGATTGGATTTGAGAGTGGGTATGGTGGGCATTCTTGCAATCTGGGGTGTGAGCAAGCTTTATTTTCTATCAGTGCTTATAAACTTACATCACTTCAACTTTGGGAGATGGATTAAATACTTCTGCATCTCTTTCCTTCTTCTTTTGATTGGATCTGAGAGTGGGTATAGTGAGCATTCTGACTGGCATTTAAAAAGTGTTGTCTTTTCTTTATCGTGGTGCTATAATTTGATTATCAAAAAAACACCTAGCAAGTGGGTTAAACTTGAGCTAGGTGCAAAAACATAGTAACATATTAGTGAGCTAGTAACTCAGCGTATGTTAATCATTATAGCCTATGATTAGGTGCTCTCGTTAGTGCCGTAACGGGAGCTTATTTTTTTGACTTTTTATACAAAACAATACTTTCTATTACAGTAATAGAAAGTATTGTTTTTTTCCGCAACCAATGATACAATTTAGACATTAAAAAAACACCTAGTCAGTCGGGAAAACTTGAGCTAGGTGCAAAAACATAGTAACATATTAGTGAGCTGGTAACTCAACGTATGTTAATCATTATAGCCTATGATTAGGTGCTCTCGTTATTGTAGTAACGGGAGCCTATTTTTTTGACTTTTTATACAAAACAATGGTCATGCATAAAGTGCCTATAATCGTCAAAGATATTGGAATATAAATATCTAAATTGATTATGATCGTCATATGCTACCACCCCACATCATTATAAATTTCATAGGTGTAGATGATGACATACGACTAATAGGCTGCTATGTTTTATGCAATTGATTATACTCAGATTTCCATCTTATTAAAAGAGTTAATATTTCACTTTAGTTGATGTATACATACTCCATTCAAGGTTCACTATAAAAGCTCATATATGTGCGCTCTCCATCCCTTATCACTATGTCTTACAAAAACTTCAATTCACGATAGTTTAGCATTTGATTAGCCCACCCCTATTCATGAATCAATTCGAAATATTTATCATTATAGACAACGTAACTCATGTAAAAATGGTGTAGGACGTTAAACTCTCTATGTTGAGATTTCTGTCCTACACCATTATTTTGTATCGCTATAAATTGTCGTCTTCTTCGTCTTCACCGACACGCAAAATTCTTAATGAGCGGCGTTCGATACGTTTAAAGCGATCGGCACGGCTTTGTAAGGCAATGCGATCTCCACCTAAAATCATCATAAAGGAAATCATAATGATGATAAAGATGACAATTAGTGGCACACCTGCAACGATAGAAGCGGTTTGTAAAATTTCTAACGCTTTTTCTCCTCCGACTAACATGAGTGAAAATGGGAGTAAACAAAGCGCAAATGCCCAGAATAAACGGTTTAACTTGATAGGTTCTCCTTTAACACGTGTTTGCGTAGCTGCCGCAACAATGTATGATGCTGAATCAAATGTTGTGACTAAGAATAAGAACGCTGACAAGATAAACAATCCGATAATGATTTTTGAGAATGGCAGTTGACTAATGACTTCGATGATTGTTGCTTCCGTACCGTGTGTATTTAAAAATTGGATGACATCGAATTGACCTGAGATTTGTAAATACACAGCGAAGTTTCCGAAAATACCGAAGAACAACACACAGCCGAATGTCCCGTAGACGATTGTCCCTAAAATGACTTCTTTTAACGTACGCCCTTTTGAAATACGCGCAATGAAAAGACCGATAAATGGCGCGTAAACAATCCACCATGACCAATAGAATATCGTCCATTGTTGTGGGAAGTTCGTCTCTTCACGACCTCCGATACCGCCGAATGGTTCGAGCCATGTCGCCATTTGGAAAAAGTTTTTCAACATGTTCCCAAAGCCTGTCACTGTTGTTTCCATAATAAAAATGGTTGGGCCAACGACAAAGATAAAGCCTAATAAAACAAATGATAGCCAGACATTCAAGTCACTGAGCACTTGAATCCCTTTTTTCAAACCTTGGTACGAACTGTAGGCAAATACGATTGTAATACAGATTAATACAATACTTTTGACGACCATACTTGACCCGTCGAAACCGAATAACTTTTCAAGACCTGCAGAAATCATCGGTACACCTAATGCGAGTGATGTCGCTGTACCGCCAATGAGTCCGAAAATGAATAAAATATCTACAATTTTACCTAACGCTTTATCTGTCTGCCCTTTTAAAATCGGACGACAAGCTTGGCTAATTTTGAAAACTGGTTGCTTTTTGACGAATACTAAATATGCGATCGGTAAGGCTGGCAAAACGTAAATCGCCCATGCGATAGGTCCCCAATGAAACATCCCATACATTGTCGCATAGTTTAAAGCTTCCTCAGAAAAGGGTTTCGCACTGTGTGGTGGTGCTTGGAAATAATAAGCCCACTCAATTACACCCCAGTACAAAATGTCTGAACCGATACCTGCGCAAAACAGCATCGAAGCCCACGCAAAGTCACTAAATTCTGGCTTGTCATTGGCACGACCTAAAGTGACCGAACCATATTTACCAAAAGCTATGTATAACACAAAACAAAAAATCGCAAGCCCCAATACGAGATAGATGGCCCCCATTTTGGATGTTACGAACCCATTCATCGCGACGACGACTGCACGACTTTGTTCAGGAAACACCATCATCGGTATGACGGCCATCAATAATACGATTGCCGTACCGATGAACACGACCCAGTCCATCAATTTATTATTTTTATGCAATTTTAAGCACCCCTTATTCTTTTTAACTCCTTTTCTGTTGATTCTTGATGTTAAACGTCTTGATACAAGCAATAGGTTATCGAAAATTAAATTTTAATGCAAATTTCATACATTCAATTTAATTGTCCGTTTTGAATATATATAACTTTTCAACAACCGAAATATTGTAAAAACGCCTTTATAAAGTACATAAATAATGTTAAAAATTTATTTAACGATTTAAATTGTGACTATTTATGCACATTTAATGAATATATATTTATTTGTAGTGGGTGCGTTTTCAGAGAGTAAAAGGAAACAAATTAAAACAACCTACTCGAATCATTTCGCATTTTTTAAAGCAAAAATAAGAGGCTTGAACAATGCATGTCCAAGCCCCGACTTAACCCTATTAACCGAGTTCGCCAAAAGTTGCGTAAATAAGATAGATATTCAAAACTGTTAAGATAATCGCCAATGCCCACGCAATGAAATTGACCCAACGCGGATTGGTAAAGTCTTTGCCCATAATTTTAGGATTATTGGTCGCAATGACTAACGGAATGACACTTAAAGGTAAGGCTAAACTTAAAAAGACTTGCGTAAAGATGAGTAGATTTTCGATTTTTTCAGTACTCGAACCGTATAACCATAAACAGAAAAAAACTGGAACCACCGCAATGATACGTGTCACAAGGCGTCGTACCCATTGTGCCATTTTCAAATGAACGAAACCTTCCATAATAATTTGGCCGGATAATGTGCCAGTGATCGTGGAGTTTTGTCCTGAAGCTAATAACGCTACGGCAAACAATGTACTCATCACCGCACCACCAATTACAGTAGATACTTCTGAATGTGTGAGGGCATCATATAAATCATAAAAACCACCGAGTGCTTCACCGCTTCCGAAAAACAGTGCTGCCCCTAAAATTAATAATAAACAGTTAACGATAAAAGCGAGTGACAATTGGACGTTTGAATCAATCGTCGCATATCGAATGGCTTCTCGTTTTTCTTCATCTGATTGACGTTCATAGTTTCGCGATTGCACGATAGATGAATGCAAGTATAAGTTATGTGGCATAATCGTCGCACCGATAATCCCTAATGCGATATATAAAGCACCGGGTTGTGTCACGACAGAAGATTGCGGTAAAAATCCACTGAACACATCGCCCCATACAGGATCTGACAAATAAACTTCAAAGACAAAAATGATAAACACGGTTAATACTAATACCGTAACGAGCGCTTCAATTTTACGAAAACCGAGCTTAATAATGGCTAAAAGTAAAAAGACGTCTAATACTGTCACCGTCACACCGAGCCATAGCGGAATATGAAAAAGTAAATTCAACGCAATCGCACTTCCGATAACCTCTGCAATATCCGTCGCCATAATCGCAAGTTCTGTGAAAAGCCATAAAACGACTGCCACTTTTTTAGAAGTCATCGCACGTGTGACTTGTGCTAAATCCATCCCACTCGCGATTCCTAAACGCGCACACATACTTTGGAGTAACATCGCAGCTAAACTCGAAATTAAAATGACCGACAACAGGATATAGCCATATTGCGCGCCCCCTGCCATCGACGTAATCCAGTTTCCCGGATCCATATAGCCTACCGCAACAAGGGCACCTGGTCCGAGAAAGAAAAACACTTTTTTCCATGACGGTGCATCACGATGATATGCGACCGTTCCATTAATCTCTTCTAAACTTTTTCTCATTTTACTCTACCTTTTCCTCTTCTATCTCTATCGTTAAATAACATATCCAAATTTTAAATTAGGATTGCCTAAATTGATAATGTTATTATATACAAATCGAGATAAAATTAAAAGCGACGCACATCGCAATCGCTTTTGTGAAATAGTATTCGATTGAGGGTTAGTGCTCGACAATATAACGATAAATATCGTCTCGAACAGGCGTTTCTAAATTAAAATGCATCGTGACAACGGGTTCTCCAGATTTCATCGTTGTTTCTTCCACGGTACCTTCAATGACATGCACACGTCCTAAATAATAGAAGTTTTTACCTTCTGCATCTTCTTTTTTAACAAATAGATATAGCGGAATGTTACGCGCTTGGTGATGAACGATATCATCTACTTCTGAAGATTTAAGTGAACGATTGGAACGGGTATACCATTTAAATTCACTTTGACTTATGAATGTGTCGCCATACTGTGTAGATGTCGTAATATCTTCTTGTTTATGATAAGTGACAAAAATAGGTACCATATGATGCCTTACTTGATAGCCATACATCGTACTCGACACATCTTTATCCCAATTCATTATTTTTACAAAGTCTTTACGGAAATACTTTTGATAGAGTATGAACTCATTTTGACCTTCAAATTTCATCTCATTGTTATATTGTCCAAGACGAATGATGTCCTCAACATAACGTTGAAATCGTTCATTTTTCAGTTGGCGTTGAAAATGTGCAGCCAATTCAATGACGTCACCTTTTCGATGAATGACTGGCGAACCGTATGACTTTTCAATATCGTTTTTAAAGTAGCTAAAATCCAAAATTTTTAACGTCGTCTCTATATCTGCGGGGGTCACTGCTGAATCAATCTGGTGCATGTATTCTAATAATTCTGCTATTCTCGCATCGCCTTCAATCAAACGTTGCAAAATGAAATGTTCTGTATTTTTTAATCCTGGTGCAACTTCTCTTGATAAAAATGTGAGATTTTTAAAAGCGTCTAGCTCTAAAACTTCTGTTGTATAACCACGTTTTTCAAGAAAATCATGATAGTTTTTGTATTTCTCTAAAATAATCAATGGATCAATCGCATTCTGGTCATTGAAATCCATCAGTAAAGGTTGACGACCAATGCGGCGTGCAACATTTTTATAGGCATCATCTAAAATTTTGACACTATTTAAAGTTGCTTTAGTCAGTGACTCGAAAATTTGTTTTTTCGCGACTTCTTCAAAATTAATTGTTGAAACGCCATTTAACACAGCCGGATTTGTTAAAAATTGACGATAGTTATCTTTGTGGTAACTTGGGTCTCCAGATAATGCAACCGGGATTAAGTAATTATTTTTATAGTTACCAATAAAATCTATCACTGTTACATAATCCTTATTGCTACTTTTACGGAGACCTCGACCGAGTTGTTGAACAAAAATAATACTCGATGTCGTCGCTCTGAGCATGACAACTTGGTTCACTTCAGGGATGTCGATACCTTCATTAAATAAATCCACTGTAATAATGTAATTCAATTCCCCTGAACGTAACTGTGTGATTACATCTGCACGGCGTTGTTGCGTATCCTCACCTGTAAGCGCCACTGATGGATAACCATAAGCCGATAACTTTTCAGCTAACGCATGCGCTTCATTTTTACGACTTACGAAAATAAGCCCTTTCAGCTGATCACCAGAGTAGCCGTAATATTTGGTGCGTTCAATGATATGTTGAACACGGGCGTCTGAGGCAAGCTTTTGAAGTGAAATCGTATCGTCGCTAATGATACCGTCCACCTCATAATCCGTGACACCAAAATAATGGAATGGGCATAAGATGTCATTTTCTAATGCTGCTTGCAAACGAATTTCATAAGCTATATTGTAATGAAACAGTTCAAAAATATTTAGTGTATCATTACGTTCAGGTGTCGCTGTCATACCTAAAATAAATTCAGGTATAAAGTAATCAAACACACGTCGATATGAGGCGGCAGCGACACGGTGCGCTTCATCAAACACGATGTAGTCAAAATGTTCACGTGAAAACTGCTCATAAATATCAGGTTTCGAAATCGTTTGAATCGTTGAAAACAAGTATTTTGCAGTGGTTTGTTTATCATTTCCAGTTAATAATCCAAATGCATCAGCGGGTTCATCTGCTAACACACGTCGATAATCTTCCATTGCTCTTCGCAAAATCCCTTCATTATGTACGATAAAAAGGAATTTTTCTGGTTGTACCTGTCTCACGTCAAGTGCAGACATGATTGTTTTCCCTGTACCTGTCGCTGAAATGATCAAGCCTCTACTTTCTCCTTGCTGTCTAATCATTTCCAGTTCTCTCAATGCTTCTTGTTGCATCATGTTCGGTATGATTGCTTGAGCTGATTGTAATTGCCGTTGTTTTTCAATTTGCGCTTGCTCTACCTCAAATATCGCTTGTCTCGTTTTCGGTTGGTACACTTGACGATAGTTTTCTATCCACGCCGCTGTTAATGGCTCACTTGTTTCCCATAATTGTTCAAATTGATTTTTAACTTTATGTACGATATCACCATTGCGATGAGATGAAAACATAATATTATGTTCGTAATTCACCTTTAATGCATGAGACGTCAGATTAGAACTGCCAACAATCATCGACGTATAGTAATCATGATCAAAAATATAACCTTTTGCATGAAAACCACTCACATTTGTGACACGCACATCTACATTTTCTAACTTCATTAACTCTTCATACATTTTAGGTGAATTAAACGATAAATAGTTAGAAGTTAAAATACGGCCCCTAACACCTTTCAGCTTCAATTCATAAAGATGTGTTTTCAAACTGGCTAAACCGCTCTCAGTTACAAATGCGACCGAAATACTAAATGATTCACAGCGATACAATTCATCAATAATTGTCGCTAATACATTTTCTTGTGCATTATTAATGAGAAGTTTAGGCAAAAAGTGACCTTGTTTTTCAATAGAACGATCAATAAAACCTTTATGTAACGAATTTTTAAAATCATCAAGTAAATGGTCCATCTCGTTACGCCTCGTTTACTATGATATCTACTGCTGGAACATCAGCTGGCGCCCATTCCAATTGATTCAAATCTTTGCTATCTAACCATTCAATCGCTCGGTGTTCAGTAAGTGTCGGCAAAGTCTCTTTCAATGTACAACGATATGTCGTTAACACGATGGTAGCAAAATCATATTCGTATTCAGTCGTTGTGACTTTGTCGCCCACTTCTAAATCACACTTCATTTCTTCACGAATTTCTCTCTTTAAAGCTTCAACGTCCGTTTCTCCTTGCTCAATTTTACCGCCTGGAAATTCCCATAATAAAGGTAAACTCATACTTTCACTTCTTTGCGCGCATAGCACTTTATGTTGATCAAAGATAACCGCACCTACGACATGAATCGTTTTCTTCATCAGGTATACCCCTTCCTCAAATTTCATTATATGTATTATAAATGATCTCATAAAATGTTTAAATGTGCATTATTTACTGCAAAAATTAAAAAAGACCAGGATAACGTGATATCCCAGTCTGTGTATCTTTATGTGTTCTTATTCACTGCTATTGCTTAACATCCCCAAAAAAGTTGAAGATGTTTTTCGCGTTGTCTGTGTTATCGATATTACCTTGGAATTGGTCAGCACCTGGTCCAAATGCGTAGGTGTTCACGTCTTCTCCAGTGTGACCATTTGTTGTCCAACCTGTATTGGATTTTTTGTTAATCGGTGCTTGAATGGCGTCCTCCAGTTTTTGTTGTTGTGCTTCATAGTCGTCACTTTCTTCATCTAACTTCTTCAATGCATCCGCTTCTTGTTGAATGGCTTTCATCTCTTTCTCACTCAAGTCAAATCCATATCCTGCTTGAATCGTTTCTTCTACACTTTTACCGTCAGCAATTTGTTCTGTCATCCATTTGCCTGAATGCTTCATTTGTTGAATCGGCTCTGGGTTCCATTCGTATGCACTGCCTTGCCCCATACTCAAGCCACCTGTTGAATGGTCAGCAGTTGCTACAACAAGTGTATCTGGATTTGCTTTGGCGTAATCAATCGCGTTCGCAAATGCTTTTTCGAATCCTTCCATTTCGGACATGACCCCTGTCACGTCATTCGCATGACCTTGTTTATCGATAGACGCCCCTTCTACCATTAAGAAGAAACCTTTATCATTTTTAGAAAGGCGCTCAAGTGCAGCATTTTGCATGTCTAACAATTCAGGTTGGTCCTCTTCTGCATCAATGGCGAGTGGCATGTTTTTATCCGCAAACAAACCAAGCAACTGGTCTTCCTTGGCGTTCTCTAGTTGTTGACGATTTGTGACGACGCCATAACCATCTTTTTTAAACTGGTCCGTGATATTTCCGTTTTCCTTACCAAAATATTTCGCACCGCCACCTAAAATGACGTCGACTTTATGTTGATTGTTAATACGTTGATCATAAAATTGATGGGCAATCTCATCTTTTTTATCACGGTCATCTATGTTAGCGGTATAAACGGCAGGTGTCGCATCTGTAATTTCAGCAGTTGAGACTAAGCCGGTTGATTTGCCTAACTTTTTCGCGCGTTCGAGTACAGATTCTAAGTCATTTTGCTCTTTATCCACACCGATTGCCCCATTATACGTTTTATGGCCAGAACTAAATGCCGTTCCTGCCGCTGCAGAATCGGTAATGTTTTCTTTATCATCATCGGAATACGTTTGTTGTGTCCCTACTAAATAATCATCAAAAGCTGTGTTTTCCACTTCTTTTGTGTCTGGATTATCCGCAAAGTAACGGTACGCCGTGTTGTAAGCTGGGCCCATGCCGTCTCCTACTAGGAAAATCACATTTTTAGGATGGCTCGTGTCCCCGTACATCGCCGCTTGTTGGCCTGGACCTTCACCTGAGCCTGAAGCGGATGCCACCTGTCCCGCTCCTAACGATGATGCGATCAGTGCACTCACGATGGATAATTGTGCAAACTGCCTTTTAAATTTCATAATTGTCATAACCCCCATAGCAAATATTCAATACACTGCCATTGTAATGAAACAATTTAAATATGGCGTGAGGTTATTATTAAAAGTATGTAAAAAAGGCAAAACAATTTATCTCGCCTTACCTTTTGAATGACTATGATGCATTGCCTGCTTTATAACGTTTCACTGTGTAAACCATAATTGGAATGACAACAACGAGTTCAACTGCAATCCCTATCAATGACACGGTATCGACTTGAGCACCTGTCAAAGGTTGCGCAATCAATACAAAATCCCATACAAAATGATAAATCATTAACGGAATAATGTTGCGAATTCGTATCGCAAGACAACTGAACACGAGACCAAATAAAAAGGTCGCTAATAACTGAATGGGAACCGCGGATAATGGTACACCTGCAAATACATTCACTGCATGCAGTAGCGCAAAAAATACGGCACTCATCACGATGCTGAATAACACACCGTGGCGTTCTAATAAGACAGGCAAGACGATACCTCTAAACATCAATTCTTCCGAAAAACCAACACATAACGTCGTCAACGCAATTAATCCTATCATTGGAAGGTGTCCTGTCCAGTTTCCTGTATATAAAAACAACCCTAACATCACGATAAAAATGATTATAAAAGGAATGAGCCACTTGGAAAATTGAAAGGGTGCAGATAATGCGGTTAATTTCAATTTTTTATAAACGCTAAAAGTCAATACTGCAAAAATGATTTCAAAAAAGACGATGACGCGCACCATTTCTGGGTCACTATAGCTGAAACCTAATGCGGACACCATCGCCATCCCTATACCCATGAGCACGATGTATATGACACCCGTCCCCACGGCAATTTGTTCTCTTTGAGTCATCAAAACATACCACCTATTTTTTAAGTTTGTTATTATCATACCAAAAATGATTTGAATTGCATTGGAAACAGATGAGAATGTTTATTTTACATACAATTTTTTCGTTATATTTTGCATTTTATAGTTGTTTCCAATTCTGCAACTAATTATAATGACAATATTAAAAGAAATAAAAGGAGGTTATTTTTTTGAAAAGCGACCTCACGTCTCGTAAACATAACCATGCCCATCCATCACAACACCGTCAACCCAACTATGAACCCTCTCCATCATCGAATCCGAAATGGCTTATTGCACTCATCATTTTACTGATTATCATTGTACTTGGTGGGATGATATATGGCGGTTACCGTTTGTCTCAAGTAAAGCTCCATTTCAACACGACTGAAAACAAAGCGACAACCACTCAAAGCGAGCAAGATACAGAAACCGTTCACCTCGATGTACTGTCATACGACTTCAGCCAAGACTTCATGCATAGTGACCGCATTGATGGTTATCAAAACTTTCATATCGGAGACACACGTAAAGATGTCGAGGCAACCCATGGCCCACCCAAAAAGACTGTTGAAATTGATGGTCGTGACGCCGCATCATATGGCGATCTTGCTATCAGTTATAATGCACAACACCAAGTCGAACATATTTATGTCACACCGCATGAAGTTACAACTGCACAATTTATCGGTGTCCATCAAGCGCCTAACATGACAGACGGCAATATATGGTATTACGATAGTCGCCAAGACAATCCCTATACTATCAAAGTGTACACACAAAATGATCAAGTCATCGCTATCGAAAACATTCCACAAATTTAATTGCTTCTAAAGTGTCTAGGAACGCACCGAATCGTTATCAATAAAAATGCAAACCAAAAAATCACGGTCACACTTCAAACAACGAAGTATAGCCGTGATTTTTACATTGCTTTAAATGCCGCCGTTTCACATGAAACATCCTTATGCTTCAACTTTTTCAAATGTGCCCGGATTAAACTGAAATTTCGCACGTTCTAACGGCCAATATCTCACCAATGCTTTGCCTACAATACGCTTGTGTGGCACGAGTCCTACTGTATACGAGCGACTATCGATACTGTTCATGCGATTGTCACCAAGGACGAGATAATGACCTTGAGGTATCGTTGTACTTCCATCTGAGCCCTCAATATCCGATACATCAAAGTTTTCGGTCAAAAATTCAGCTGCTTTTTCTTTTTGGTTCGCTTTTAAATAAGGTTCCTTTATCTTTTGACCGTTAATATACAATTGATCATTTTGATATACGACACGATCGCCCGGCAAACCTATAATCCGCTTAATAAAATCCCGTTCCGCATCTTCATGAAACACAATGACATCCCCGTGACTTAGCGTGTTGAGCTTTTTTGACAGTTGATTCACAATGACACGGTCACCTGTTTCGAATGTAGGATGCATAGAGGCGCCATTGACCGTGTAGGGTGTGAAAATCAACCATTTAACGAAACCGACAATTACTAGGGCGATGCCAATTACTATGAGTATATCTTTTGTTTCCTTTCTCATTCTATGCCCCTTTCATGCATACATTTTGATTGCTATGTTACTTGATTTTTCACAACGCCACAACAAGAGGCAGTCTACCGGCACACTTACCGTAGACTCCCTCCGCTATTAATATTGAATGGTCGCCGTAATTCTAAGCTGTTCCCCTGTTTGATTGCGATACGTATGCGCTGTATTGGCGTTAAAACTGATGGCTTGGCCCGCTTCAATTTCATAGTGTGTGTCTCCAACAGTAAGTGTTAAAGTGCCCTCATTCACAATAATGTACTCTTTCGCGCCTTCTTGATGTGCATCTGATTCGAGTATACTGTCCGCATCCATACGCATACAAAACATTTCAAACGCATGTGCCGCCTCATATGGAAAATACGGATAAACGACGACCGAGCGATCATCATTATAAATCGGCTGAATGTCTGAACGGTCTATTTTTTGAATCGCTTCATTTTCTTCACTAATTAATGAAGTCAATGGAATACGTAACCCATTTGCGATTTTCCATAATGTATTGATACTTGGATTCGCTGCCCCTTTTTCAATTTGACTAATCATTGTTTTACTAATACCAGTCAACTGTGCGATTTTATCTAAACTGAGACGATGTGCTTGACGGTAATATTGTAAGTTTTCTGCAACGACTGTGTTAATATTTTCCATTTTTGAGCCCCTTCTATTTACAATATAGTGAACATCATGTACGATATAGTGTGTTCTTTATATAGAACGTTTCGTCAATTATACCAAATATAGAGAGGAGTTGACACCTTGGAACAACAATCTAACCGTATTAACTGGTTGCTTTTTATCGGTATTATGCTCATTGCCGCTAATTTAAGAGCACCAATTACTTCAGTAGGCGTGGTATTACCCGCGATTAAAGATACATTAAACTTATCCAACACAGCCGTCAGCTTTATTTCCATTATTCCTTTATTAGCTTTTGCGATTATTTCATCACTTGTCGCTAAAGTAAGTCACCGTTTCGGAATGGCGCGTTCACTCTTTATCGCTTTACTTTTGATTCTATTCGGTGTCATTTTAAGAAGCATTACAGAAGTCAGTTTATTATATATTGGGACGATATTGATTGGGGTCGGCATTGCATTTGGGAATGTTCTTGCGCCTGGTATGATTAAATCCAAATTCCCGTATCGTATCGGCATTATGACAGGTTATTATACTGTTGTGATGAACATCTTTGGTGCACTCTCATCATATGGTGCCGCACCGTTACTTAAAAATTACAATTATAATGTTGCATTAGGCAGTATTGGCATCGTCTCGTTCATTGCTGTGCTTGTATGGACGTTCCAGTTACGTCATCATGCTGCACAAAAACAGGTCGACCTCTCAGATGCTGTCAATGTATGGAAATCACCACTCGCATGGCAAATTACGCTACTCATGGGTGGTCAGTCACTTATTTTCTATTCACTCATTAACTGGCTACCAGAATTTTTATTATCGTATGATATTCCGGTGTCACGTGCAGGCCTTTATTTATCGATATTACAAATTGCGATTATTCCATTCACTTTTGTTACACCGATTTATGCTGCACGACTTAAAAACCAAGTCTTACCTATCGCATTCACTGGCGTTCTCTTTACTGTCGCTATTTTAATCTTAATGTTTGCGCCGCGTATGGCACTCTTGTCATTAATCTTGATTGGTATTGCGCTGGGGATTGCATTCGGTTTGGTGAATACATTGTTTAGTTTACGTACCGAAAGTGGATTAACTGCAGCGAAATTGGCAGGGATGTCACAAGCAGTGGGTTATTTATTTGCATGTATTGGACCATTGTTCTTCGGTATTTTACACGATTGGACAGGACAATGGATCGTGTCGCTATCCGTATTACTCGTGACAGGTCTAGCGATTATGACAATTGGATCAAGATCAGGACGAAACACCACTATTGAAAAGACTTTAGAACCATAACGCTTGATTTGACTTAGCATATTTTCAACTTTCCCTGTTACATCAAGTGTCTCGAGTTGTTCTTGCAATCTGATCACTTTTCGTGAAATTTAAAAGACAGGCGTGGTTTGAATGATTTTTCAAACTGACGTCTGTCTTTCTGTTTGCTTAAAATAGCGCGTTTCGCATTAACCCCATCTTTCTTCAAAGCGGCCGACTTTCCACACGACTATCGCAATGATCCATGAAAGAATAAGCACGACGACTAATGCATAGCCGAGCCAACCGAAATCTAATTGGGTCACCCAGCCGAGAAAACCATTTTTCCAATGCCATTTTTCACCAAGTAATTGCATGATTTCTACGCCACCAATCAGTAGTGCGGCAACGACAGAAATGGCCGTCATCGTAATGTTATAGAAGATTTTACGTGCAGGTTTGTCAAATGCCCAATGATACGCGTTGGTCATCAATACCCCATCCAATGTGTCTAACAAGCTCATCCCCGCCGCAAACAATATAGGTAACGCGATAATCCCTAAAAACGGCACGGTATGTTGAGCAGCACCTGCTGATAATGCGAGTAACGATACTTCACTCGCCGTATCAAAACCAAGCCCAAATAAGAAACCTAATGGGAAGATGTGCCAACTTTTTTGAATAAACTGGAAGAGTGGTCGAACAAAACGCATGATTAAACCGCGTGATTCGATAAGTTCATCCATTTGTGCGTCTGTAATATTTCTTTGACGTAATTGACGGAATAATTGAATCAGTTGTATTAAAATGACTAAATTTAAAATACCAATGAGCAATAAAAAGACACCTGAAACAATCGTCCCAATTAATCCGCCTGTCGTTTGAAAGCTTTCCATATGACGTTGTGCCCAAGTCACCGCAATACCTAGTGCAGCCGCCATTAAGAATACAACAGACGAATGCCCTAATGAAAAGTAAAAACCTACACCCATTGGATTTTGTTTTTGTTGGAGTAATTTTCGCACGGTATTATCAATCGCCGCAATGTGGTCCGCATCAAACGCATGACGCAATCCGAGTGTGTACGCAATCACCCCCATACTCATTAATAACGGATATTGCGCGCCTCCAATCCACATTAAAACGATACCGACAATATGTAATAAAATGACAATGCCGAGATAAGGATAGGCATGTTTGATACTTTTTGTATGATTCATTTCATTTTCACCTTTTTCTATTTTCGGATAATAAAATCATACACCTTTTTTCTGCCATTTCAAGTTTTTAGATGTAGGGTATTGCAGAAAAACATTTAGAGAATAATGATATTTTTATTTAACACAAAACTTGTATGCCTATCAAGTGAGCAAAAATAATAAGAGCCAGGATCCAACTTCATCCTAGCTCTTGTGCTGATTTCGATTAATGGTAAATTTTACTGCCTTGTGCTTTAAATTCTTCGGCCATTTCTTGCATCCCTGCTAATTTGTCTTTATGCGCATCACGGATATTGTGAGAAATTCGCATTGAACAGAATTTCGGTCCACACATACTACAGAAATGTGCCACTTTAGCTGATTCTGCTGGCAATGTCTCATCATGAAAAGCACGTGCGCGTTCAGGATCAAGAGATAAGTTAAACTGATCGATCCATCTGAATTCAAAACGGGCTTTACTAATCGCATCATCTCGATCTGTCGCACCTGGTAATCCTTTGGCGATATCAGCGGCATGTGCGGCGATTTTGTACGTCACGACGCCATCACGCACGTCATCTTTATTTGGTAAGCCGAGATGCTCTTTAGGCGTCACATAACATAACATCGCTGTCCCATGACTTGCGATTTGCGCTGCACCAATAGCGGATGTAATGTGGTCATATGCTGGTGCAATATCCGTTGTTAATGGTCCAAGTGTGTAAAATGGCGCTTCTTTACAATAAAAGTCTGCCAACTCTTGGTTTTCTCTAATTTTATGCATCGGTACATGCCCAGGCCCTTCTATCATCACTTGGACATCATGTTCCCAAGCAATATCTGTCAACTCGCCTAACGTTTTCAGTTCAGCAATTTGGCTTTCGTCATTCGCATCATAAATCGAACCTGGACGTAAACCATCGCCTAATGACACCGCAATATCGTAACGGTTCAATATTTGACAAATTTCATCAAAATGCGTGTATAAAAAGCTTTCTTCGTGATGGGCCAAACACCATTGCGCCATAATTGAGCCACCACGAGACACGATGCCTGTTAAACGATCTACCGTTAATGGCACATAGCGGAGTAAGACACCAGCATGAATCGTAAAGTAATCGACACCTTGTTCAGCTTGTTCAATTAAAGTATCTCGATATATTTCCCAGGTTAAGTCTTCCGCGATACCGTTCACTTTTTCCAACGCTTGATAAATCGGCACCGTACCAACTGGAACTGGCGAGTTACGGATTAAATACTCCCGTGTCGCATGAATGTTTTTACCTGTCGATAAGTCCATCATCGTATCAGCACCCCAATGAATCGCCCAGACTAACTTTTCAATTTCTGCTTCAATGGACGACGATACAGCAGAGTTACCGATATTGGCATTAATCTTCACTTGAAAATTTTTACCGATAATCATGGGTTCTGATTCAGGATGATTGATGTTGTTCGGAATAATCGCGCGCCCTCTCGCAATCTCACCTCTGACAAATTCTGGACTGACATTTTCACGTGCTGCCACGAACTTCATTTCTTTAGTGATGATACCTTGTTTCGCATAATACATTTGTGTAACGCGTTTGCCCTCTTGTGCACGTCTCGGTTGATATTTGAATGGATGTTCAACAATATTTTTATGTGTTTCTGAATGGTAACCGTTGTCGATTGATTGCACACGACGGCCTTCATAATGCTCGACGTCTTGACGGGCTTCGATCCAAT